>DATCHY010000146.1:0-4801 GCA_036508065.1 Geomonas sp.
ACCCCGGATTGCTTCAGAAGAGCATCGACCAGTGTCGTCTTGCCGTGGTCAACGTGGGCTATTATGGCTATGTTTCTGATCTTTTCCTGCATGACTGAACAGCTCCTTTGTCCTCTTGCTGCTAAAATAAAAAGACGAGCATGGCGCCCGTCTTCAAAAACAGCTCAATATGGCATTTTTATCGGCATTTGACAAGCTATTTTCTTATAATCCGGCGCCTTCCGCCCATAGCGGCAATCTGCTGCTTCTGGATGGTGGCGAGGCTCTCCAGATGGAACTGCAGCCACATCTCGCCGTACCCCTTCATCTTCATTTTTTTCCCTTCGCGCAAAAGTTCCAGGTTCTGCTTCAGGTTCTCGTCGCCCGGCAGTTTGGCAAGCCCCTTGGCCAGCACCTCGCACGCCTTCACGCGATCTCCGCACTCGTTCAGGCAGTAGCCGTACAGGCTCCAAAGCAGCGACTCCTTGGGGGAGGCGAGGACGGCCTTGTCGAAGGTCTCCCGCATCAGGTCGCGCTTGTTCCTCTTCATGTAGGTGACGGCGAGCATCCCCATGGTGACCCAGTTCTTGAAGAACCCCTTCTCGAGGTAGGGAAACGCCGTGGCGAACTCCCTCCTGACGAAGTAGACCATGCCGATGGCGGAGTTGATCTGGCTTTCCACGTAAATCTGCCACTTGGCGTACTTGAGCGCGCTCTTCAGGTCCCGGATACCCTTCTCGAAGCGCTGGGCCTGGATGTCCTTCATGGCGGGCTCCATGATGGCTTCGAGCTTCTTGGTAACGGCGCGGGAGATGAGGACGAAGCTTCCCATGAAAATGAGCAGAGCCAGCAGGAGGCCGGCCCACCAGTAATGAAACCCTGCGGTCAGGGTGACCAGGAAAAAAGCGACGATTGCAGCGGCTGCCGAGATGATCAGGTTGTACATCGATGGTTATCCTTTCGTGATGATGTCAGGTAGTTGATAGTAAGCTTCCTTCTGGCGTTCTCCCTCTTCCCTACCCGGACTCCTTGACCAGGGCGCCCTTCTTCTCCTGGTACTTGGCGACGATGATCCGCTTGCCGGGCTTGAGGGCCACCTTGAGCTTCAGGTTGTTCCAGGCCGAGAGTATCCGGGTGGTGACGTTGAAACGCCTGGCGAGGGCGCCCAGGGTGTCCCCCTTTTTCACCGTGTAATACCGGCTGAACGCCTCGGCCTTGGGCCGGACCCGGGCGGGCCTTTCGGCAGCGGCAGCGGCAGCGGCAGCGGCTGCGGGGGCGGGCTCGGCAGCGGCGGAGGCGACCTGCACCGGCACCGTCAGCAGTCGGCCGCGCAGGTGGCCGCGCGCCTTGCGCCCCAGGTTATTCAGGTCGGCGATGGTCTCGGGGGTGGTCTTGAAGCGCCTGGCTATCGAGGCGAGGGTATCCTTGCGCTTGGCACGGTAATGGGCGTTTCTGACGCCCTCCTTGTAGCGCTCCCCCTCGGAGACCTTGGCGTACTCCGCGGTGAACAGCTCACTTTTCCCCTTGGGGATCTTCAACCCGTACCCCGGGTAGTCAGGGGGGGTGCAGGAGCGGCGCAGCTCCGGGTTCAGCTCGCGGATGATCTGGGTCGTGACGCCGCACGCCTTCGCCACCAGTTCCAGGTCGGTTCGGGTCGGAATCTTGACGATGTCGAACTCGATGGGCGGCAGATACGCCACGTCGGCGAAGCCGTACTTGGCCGGTTCCTTCGCGATGATCGCCGCAGCCAGAAGTTTCGGGACGTAGTCCTTGGTTTCCCGCTTCAGGTACTCCCCCTTGGAGAGCTCCCAGAAGTCGCGGCTGTTGTACATGTTGATGGCGCGCAGGATCTTGTTCTCGCCGGCGTTGTATCCTGCCGCGGCGAGGTACCAGTCGTTGTTGAACAGCGCGTACAGCTCTTTGAGGTAGAGCGCCGCCGCGACCGTCGACTTCAGGGGATCCCGCCTCTCGTCGATCCATGGGTCGATGCGCAGTGCGTAGCGTTTCCCGGTTGCGGACATGAACTGCCAGGGGCCCACCGCGCTCGCCACCGAGAAGGCGTGCGGCGAGAAGCCGCTTTCGATCATCGCCAGGTAGACCAGGTCTTCGGGGAGTCCCTCCTTCCTGAGCACCTCCCTCATCATCGGTATGTAGCGCTCGCTCCGGGAGAGCCACTTCGCGAAGGAGCCGCGGGCGGAGTCCTGGAAGTACCTGGTGAAGTACGCCACCTTGCTGTTGAAGGTGAGCGGGATATCGGAATCCGGCAGGTCCTCTTCCGGCAGCTTCAGGTCGAACGCCTCTGCCGCCGCTCCCAGTTCTTCGGCGTCCGGAAGCGGGTCGGAGGAGGAGAGCTCCAGCGCCTTGTTGAGTCCCGCCTCGGCCGAGGCGGAGGCCAGCAGGATGCGTCCCTCGGCTCCCTGCCGCGCAGCTTCGGGGTAGCCGGGTCCGGCTCCGAAAGCTTCCGGTGCCTGCGCGGCGAATGCGGGGCAGGCGCCAAGGAGCGCCAGAAGGAGTATAAAGGCCTTGGTCATGGGTACCTTCCGGTTGTCTCCGCACCCAGGGCACGGGAGCTGCAGAATAGCGGAATTCGGGGGGGTTGTCAATTCAAAGGGTGTTTTATTGGCGATGGATGGCATGCGCCAGGGTAGAAACGGTCGGCAGGCGTCTGCCTGAGACAGGGCAGGAGCAAGCCGTCGCCTGCGGCAAGCGGGGTATGTAAAGCTGCGGGAGAGGCGCCGGTCACCCGGCAAAACCGTTGGGGACGGAGTCCGCGGCCGTTTCCGCCGGGTCGTCCCCACGTTCTGAACTGCCAACGAAAATAAAAAGGCCCGCTGCAGTTAAACAGAGGGCCTCAGAAAAATAAGGGCATGAAAAAGCCCCCTGTACTTGTTAACAGGGGGCCTCTGGGGAACGCCCGCCGCGTTGATCCGGCGGGCTAGCTAGGGCAACCCTCTTTGCAGCGGGTTACCGGGCGAATCATATAGAAATTTGTCCACATTCTCAGTCGATCTCCTTTTCGCTGTAGATTTGAGTCCCTCGCTGTGTGCTTCCCGGAGGATGCTAGAATATTAATACTCCGCCCCGCCGTTGTCAACATCGGAAATAAAGCCGGTCAATTTACCTTTTTGATCAGTGCCAGGAGCGCCCCGTCTCTCAGCCTGAGCGCCGCATGCGGGCAGAGCTCGCGGCAGCAAAAGCAGCGGATACAGCGCTGGTAATCGAAACGCAGACTCCCCCCTGCGACCCGTATCGCCTCCGGCGGGCAGGCCCGGACGCAGACGCCGCAGAGCTCGCACTTCTCCGTCACCACCTCCGGCCGCGAGGTGAACTGGTTGCGGAGGCGGTTCTTCAGGAACCCCGGCAGGCCGAACTGGACGTCGGAGAGGTGGGGGAGCTTGAACGGCCGGCAGAGCGCCTGGTCAAGAGGGAGTCCGCAGGTCTCGATCGTCTCCCTGCCGGACCCGGGGAGGGCGAGCCGGCGCGCCGCGCGCTCCAGATAGAGGAGCTTTTTCGGGATGCCGGCAATCTCGGCGGCGATCAGGTCGACGGCGACCGCGTTGTCCCCCGCGAGCAGCAGCCCCACCTGGCACGGGTCGCCGCTTCCCGGACCGTTTCCCTCCATGGCGACGATAGCGTCGACGATGTTCAGGTCCGGCTCCCGCAGCCGGTAAACCTCCAGCAGCATCTCCGCGAAGAGCTCCTTGTCCGCCCCCGCCTTGAGATGCCAGGCCGCCTTCTGCGTCCCGACCACAGCGCCGAACAGGTTCTTCACGCAGCAGGTCATGGTCATCATCTCGTGGGTCTTAAGTTTAGGGAGGTTGATGAGCCGGTCCGCTTCCAGGTAGGGGCGCGCCAGCTCGAAGTGGCGGAAGGTTCCTGAACCGGCAACGGGGACCGCTTCGGTGAAGGGAACCAGCTGCGCTCCGGTGTCCTCGATCACCCGGAGCATCCCGGAGCGCTCGGCGACGCGCCGGGCGCTCCCGAACCCCGGAGAGTCCCCCACCAGCGCCACGCCCCCCGCTCCCTGCACCAGCTCGATCACGCCGCGCAGAAGCTCGGGATGGGTGGTGACCGCGGCCTCGGGGGGGTGCGCCGAGAGCAGGTTCGGCTTGATCAGCACCCGCTCGCCAGGCTTCACGAAGCGCCCCATGCCGCCCAGCGGCTCCAGGAGGCGGACCAGCCCCGCCTCGACGAGCCCCCTGTCGTAACCCTCCACCCTTTCCACCCCGACCCGATACATACGCCCCCCGAGTAAAACTGTGTACACCGTGCTCCGCTTGTGGTTAAATTCATAGCATGAAAGAGGGCATTGAGCAATTCTGCAGATATCTGGATACCGAGCGCAACGCCTCGGCGCATACCATTTCCGCCTACCGCAGCGATCTGGAGCAGTTCGCCGCGTTTCTCGCCGGCCAGGGGGGCGGTGCGCCTGAGGGGGTGGACCACCTTGTGATCAGGCGCTACCTGGCGCAACTGCACAAGGGGCTCGCCAAGAGTTCCATCGGCAGGAAGCTCTCGGCAGTGCGCGCCCTGTTTCGCTACCTGCTGCGCGAGGGAAGGCTCGACACGAACCCGGCGGAACTGGTCGGCGCGCCGAAGAAGGCGAAGCGGATCCCCTTCCACCTGGACATCGACCAGGTGACCGCCCTGGTCACGGCCCCCTCAGATGCCGGAGGGCTGCCGCTTCGGGACCGGGCAGTGCTGGAGACCCTCTACTCCTGCGGCATCAGGGTGAGCGAGCTGACCGGGATGAACGTCGGCGATCTCGATCTTCCCGGCGGGCTGGCCCGCGTGCTGGGCAAGGGGGGGAAGGAGCGCATCG
>DATCHY010000147.1:0-2137 GCA_036508065.1 Geomonas sp.
CATCAGCGTCAGCTTCGGCGCGCCGATCCCGACGGCAGGGGTTCCGGAGGGGGAACTCATGGAACAGGTGCGTGTGGCGGTCGCCGCACGCCTGGAGGTCTACTAGATGGTGATGGTTTACCTAGGCATGGCGCTGGCGGGGATTGCCCTGATTTTCTGGGGACTTCCGGCAGCCCACCGGCTGAAAAGCCCGTACGACATCCTGGCAGCGCTGGCCGTTCTAGTCGGCGTGGTGGTGGCCCTGCTGGGTGCGCTGCTGATCAGCGTCCCCGGGTTCTTCCAGGGCTAGACCCCCTTCACCGGGGCAACAGGAACTAAAAGCACATGGAAAAGGTAAAAACCATAGCGGTAAACGCTGCGTTCATCGCGCTCATCTCCCTCGTCCTTATCTGGGGCAATACCTACTATCGGCAGCAGGCACAGTTCGGCAAGGGCGAGCAGGCGGTGGCCGCCGGGGATTTCCTCGCCGCGGTGGCGGGCTACGAGTCCGCGATACACATGTACACCCCAGGCAGCTCCCTGGTGGACCGCTCCGCGCAAAGGCTCTGGGAACTGGGCGATCTGGCCGCGCAACGCGGCGACCTGCCGCGCGCGCTGATCGCCTGCCGGGCGCTGAGGAGCTCCTTCTATGCGGTCGCCGGCATCTCAGCGCCGGGGACGCAATGGATCCAGAAATGCGATGCCCGGATCGCCCAGCTGCTGATGCTCCAGCAGCCCCGGTGACTGCTGCGCACTTTCCGGGTCACTACCCGCTTAAGCTTTGGGGATTGAGGAGATTTGCCCCCTTTACTCACTTTTTTCGGGGGATAGCTCAGCTCTTGGATGTTCCGCTCCGGCCCAACTGCCCGTCCCCTGCCGAACGCGGCACCTAAACAAGGATACCCTGTGGAACCAACCAGCAAAGAGAGCACCGGCCTGAAGTTCGTGGCACTCGGCGGTCTCGGCGAGATCGGCCTGAACATGGCAGCCTTCGAATACGGCGACGACATCATCATCGTCGACTGCGGCCTCATGTTTCCCGAGCCATACATGCTCGGCATCGACGTGGTGATACCGGACATCAGCTACCTTCTGGAGCGCGCCGACAAGGTGCGCGCCATCCTGCTCACCCACGGCCACGAAGACCACATCGGGGCGCTCCCCTACGTGCTCAGGGAGCTGAATCCCCCCATCTACGGGACCGCTCTCACCCTCGGCTTCGTGAAGGAGAAACTCAAGGAGTACGAGCTCGACGGGAAGACCGACCTGCGGGTGGTCAAGCCGCGCCAGAAGGTGCAAATCGGCGAGTTCGAGGTGGAGTTCATCCGGGTCGCCCACTCCATCGTGGACGGCTGCGCCCTGGCGATCCGCTGCCCCGAGGGGGTGGTGATCCACACCGGCGACTTCAAGCTGGACCAGACCCCGGTCGACGGGGAGCTGACCGACCTCGCCACCTTCTCCCGCTACGGGGAGGCCGGCGTGCTCGCCTTCTTTGCGGACTCGACCAACGTGGAGCGCGAGGGGTACACCCTCTCCGAGCGACTGGTTGGGGACGCCTTCGACGAGATCTTCCCGCGCTGTACCGGCCGGGTCATCGTCGCGGCCTTCTCCAGCAACATCCACCGGGTGCAGCAGGTGGTGGAGGCGGCCGAGAGAAGCGGCAGGAAGGTGCTCCTGAACGGCCGTTCCATGATCGGCAACGTGCAGATCGCGCGGGAACTCGGCTACTTGAAGATTCCGGACGACCTCCTGATCGACCTGAGGGAGATGCCGAAACTCCCCAAGGACCAGGTCTGCATGATCACCACCGGGAGCCAGGGGGAGCCGATGAGCTCGCTCACCCGGATCGCCATGGACGACCACAAGCAGATCAAGCTCGAGGAGGGTGACACGGTGATCCTCTCTTCCCGCTTCATCCCGGGCAACGAGAAGACCATCTCGGACCTGATGAACCACCTGTACCGGCGCGGCGCCGAGGTGATCCACGAGAAGGTCTCCGAGGTGCACGTCTCCGGGCACGCGAGCCAGGAGGAGCTGAAGCTGCTGCACAACCTGGTCCGCCCGCGCTTCTTCGTTCCGGTGCACGGCGAGTACCGGCACCTGGTGAAACACAGCCAGCTGGCCCAGAAGGTGGGGACCCCCAAGGAGCGCTGCATAC
>DATCHY010000148.1:0-5664 GCA_036508065.1 Geomonas sp.
GATCCCCCCGAAGAAGTATCTACTTCCCTTCAGAGAAGAGATCCTGCAGTTGCGCGACGGCATCTACCATGCTGCGGCGCCGCCGGGCCGAGACATCGTCCTTTTCGGCGTCCACCCCTGCGACCTGGAGGGGATCGCCTACCTGGACCGGGTTTTTCTGGGCGATCGCCCCGATCCCTGCTACGCAGCCAGGCGCGCCCGGCTCACCCTGGTCGGCATCTCCTGCGAGCCGGACGACTTCTGCTTCTGCTCGGCCCCGCCGGAGGCTGCCCCCTGCGACCTCTACCTAAGCGCCCTGGATGACGGCTTCCTGACAAGACCCTCGACACCGAAGGGCGAGGCGATCGCGCGTGCCGCGCACGACCTCCTCACGGAAGCGGCGCCCGCCAGCGCCGGCCCCTGCCGCACGGCCTGCAGGATCCGGCCCCAGGACCCACAGCTGCGCTTTTCCGACAACCCGCTCTGGGACAGGTTCGCCCAGCTCTGCCTTGCCTGCGGCGCCTGCTCGGTCTGCTGCCCCACCTGTTACTGCTTCGACGTGCGTGAGTACCTGGGGCTTGCCGGGGACGGTGCGAGGCTCAGGGAGTGGGACAACTGCCTGTTCAAGATGCACGGCGAGGTGGCTGGCGCCAATTTTCGGACCAGCAGGCTCGAGCGGCTCAGGTACCGGTTCCTGCACAAGTACTGCGGCTTCTCGCCGCTAGAGGGGGTGGTCTCCTGCGTCGGGTGCGGCCGCTGCAAGGAGGCGTGCCCGGTGGACATCGACCTGCGCGAGCTGATCGAGACCGCTCCACCGGAAGGGGATCCGACATGATGGCCGAAACTCCCGATCCTCACCTGCCGCACGCCGCGACCCTCCTGGACCGGCGCGAACTCTCCGCCGACACCGCGCTGTTCCGGGTCGCACCGGAGCCGTCCGCACTGAAGGCGCTCTCCCGCTTCATACCAGGGCAGTTCGTCCAGCTGTCGGTCCCAGGGGCCGGCGAGATCCCGATTTCGCCCGCGGACCTACCGGGCACGGACGGCATCCTCGAGCTCTGCGTGCGCCGCGTGGGGCACGTGACGAAGCTGTTGCACGCAGCAAGGCCGGGACAAAGGCTCGGCATCCGCGGCCCCTTCGGAACTGGTTTCCCGATCCGGGAGATGGCGGGGAGCCCCGTCCTGCTCCTGGCGGGGGGACTCGGCATCGCGCCGCTTCGCTCGCTCCTCTTCCACCTGCTGCGGCATCGGGAGGCCTTCGGCGAGATCACCCTGATGTACGGCGCCAGGCAGCCGGAACTCATGCTCTTCCGGGATGAACTGGTGGGGCTCGCCGCGCAGGGAGTGCTGCGGCTTTACCTGACGGTCGACTTCGCACCGCAGGAGTCTGCCGGGGACTTTTCCTGCGCAGTGGGGCTGCTCCCCGACCTGCTGAAGGGGTTCAGCTTCGATGCGGCGAGAAGCTACGCGGCGCTCTGCGGGCCGCCGGCGCTCTACCGCTGCCTGGTGAGCGAACTGGAGAGGGCGGGGGTCGAGGCGGGCCGGATACTTCTGAGCCTGGAGCGCAGGATGCGCTGCGGCATAGGGCGCTGCTGCCACTGCGCGGTGGGGCAGAAGCTCTGCTGCCTGGACGGCCCGGTCTTTCGCCTGAGCGACCTGAAACAGATACCGGAGGCGCTATGAGTAGACCAAGAATCGCCATCGCGGGGCTCACCGCCTGCTCCGGCTGCCAGCTCACCCTGCTGAACTGCGAGGAGGAACTCCCCGAGATCGCGGAAAAATTCGAGCTGGTCTACTTCCCGATGGGAGAGAGCGGCAGCTCTCCCGTGGGCCAGCTCGACGCGGCGATCGTTGAGGGGGCGGTGTCGACTCCGGGGGATCTGACCACCCTCTTTCGCCTCAGAAACGCGAGCAGGATACTGGTCGCCTTCGGCACCTGCGCCCTGTTCGGCGGCGTGGCCGCCATGAACAACAGGACTTCGGAGCGGGACGCGCTGCTCAGGCAGGTCTACGGCGAGGGGGCCCGCGCCTTCGAGAGCTTCCCCCCCTCCCCCTTCAAAAACTTTGTCAGCGTCGACTTCGCCATCACCGGGTGCCCCCCGGAAAAGACGGACCTGCTGGCCCTCCTCGGGGCGCTCCTCTGCGGGACTCTCCCCCCGGAGACCTGCTACCCGGTCTGCACCGAGTGCAGGAGCCGGGAGAACCTCTGCCTGCTGCTGGCGAGAAACGAACTCTGCCTGGGCCCCATCATCCAGGGGGGGTGCAACGCCCGCTGTCCGGCGACGGGGATCCCCTGCGAAGGGTGCCGGGGGCCGGTGCGGGAGGCGAACGTGGCCCAGGAGTTGGAGCTTCTCCTGGAACGTGGCTTCGACAGGGAAGAGATCGAGCGCAGGATGAGCCGTTTTACTCCGGAGTGGGACTATGGGCAGCGTTGTTGAGATAAACCCCTTCACCCGGGTGGAGGGGCACGGAAGCCTGAAGGTGTACCTCGATGGCGCCCGGGTTGAGCGGGTCGAGCTTTGCCTCACCGAGTCCCCCCGGCTCTTCGAGGCGCTCCTGGTCGGCCGCAGCTTTGCCGAGGTGCCCGAGGTCATCTGCCGGATCTGCTCGCTCTGCTCCACCATTCACAAGGTGACGGCGCTCCTCGCGCTCGAGAAGGCCTTCGGCATCGAGGTCTCCCGCGTGACAAGGCTCACCCGCGAACTGATCTGCCACGGAGGCCTGATCCAGAGCCACTCCCTGCACCTCTACTGCCTGCTGCTCCCGGACCTTTTGGAGGTGCGCGGGGTGGCGGAACTCGCACGGGAGGCGCCCGAGCTCCTGAAGGCCGGCCTCGCCATCAAGCGGGTCGGCAACCTGATCCAGGAGACGGTCGGCGGCAGGCTGATCCACCCGGTGAACATCACCCTCGGCGGGCTGGGCCAAAGGATCGGCAGGGACTCCCTTCTGCTGATGCGCGACGAGCTCGACGCGATCCTTCCCTCCTGCCGGGAGACCCTCGGGCTCTTCCGTTCCCCCTTCGCCTTCCCGCTGTTGCCGGCGCCGAGCTACCTGGCGCTGGAGCCCTCCGAGGTCCCCTATTCCGGCTCACTGCTCCGGATGGGCGACGGCCGCGGCTTTCCGGTCGAGGCCTACCGTGATTTCGTCGCGGAGGAAGTCGTGCCGCAGTCGCACGCAAAGTACGCGCGGGTCCTGGGGCAGTTCCCCACCGTCGGCTCGCTTTCCCGGCTAAACCTCGCGCCCCCGGTCACGGCAGACGCGCGGGAGATCTTCGAGACGGTCAAGGGGGAGATCATCGCGCAGGATATGCGCGGCAACGCCGTCGCCCAGGCGATCGAGCTGTACCAGGCAGCGGAACGGTCCCGGGCAGTGGTGGACGAACTGCTCCAAATCGGCAGGGACGGGGCCGGCAACGTGGAGGTCGTGCCGAGGAGCGGGCGTGGAACTGCTGCCTGCGAGGCGCCGCGCGGCCTGCTGATTCACAGCTATGCCTTCGGCGCGGGCGGGGTCTGCACCGAGGCGGACGTCATCACGCCGACCTCCCTGAACCAGGGGGCGCTGTCGCTTGATCTCCTCGCGCTGGCACGCGCCCTGGAGGGAGCCGATCCGACCCGGATGGTGGGTGCGCTGGAGCGCCTGGTGCGCAGCTACGACCCGTGCATCTCCTGCTCGGTGCACCTGGTCCGGCTGTAATCCGGGGGGAGGGACCGTATCGGTTGCCGGGCGTGGTGAGGTGGGGCGCCGCCAGCCCCAAAAAAAAGTCAGGTGAAACGGCCAATTGCACCAGATAAAATTATTTTAACCGGTAAGCTTGACAGCAAAACCCGGGTTGATAGACTTGGGGTCATGCAACGCATGTGAATGCGAAGCCGCTCTGGAATACACGTTACCAATGGTTGAGTCCCTGACTACCTTTCCAAACAAGTTGTCCCGTGTACAGCCGTGGTGAGCAAGCCCTCATTTTGCAGAGGGAAGCCTGAAACGCCTTCTCGGGGTATGTTGCGACCAAGGTCAGTAACCCAAACAGGACGTACGGTATTCCGGAGCAAATCAAATTGGCGTTACTCGGGACAACGCGGAAAGCGACTTGACTCATCCGCCAGGCGGTCTCACCACCGCTTGAAAAAGGAGAACCGAACCGGTACCAAGCATCTCCCTGGTCGACAACGAGCAGGCAGCTGCCCCCCGGGGGGGCTCTACCGACGGATTAGCAGAAAGTGCCCCGTACTAACGCCAATCACACCAAAAAGGTCCATGATTACCCAATCATGGACCTTTTTACCTGCCTGGAAAGCAGGAGCCGAAAACTCCCCCGTAGCGCCCGCTCAAAAAAGCCCTTCTTCTGCCTCATGAGCTTCTGATGCCTCGAATTCACGTCAACCCCTTGACTCGGTGTTAATTTAATAATGAAAAGTGGATAACTTTTACCGCTCGGCAGGTAAAGGTCAGCGTGGAGCGGCTCATATTCCACAAAACCTGTGGATAACTCTGTGGATAGTACGGCGTTCGGGGATTCAGGCAGGCGCAGAAACGGCTCATTATAGCCTTTTGCCTAAAAAATAGGCAGCGAGGAGGATGGATCGGCGCCGCAAAACCAGGCGCGGTTTATCTGGGGAAAAATGGCCCCGGCGAGCGCCGAGGCCAGGGGGCTGTCCGCTCGGGACGGCATCATTCCACGGTCAGTTTCCTCGCCCGCTGGGTTGCGGCGGCGCTCTTGGGAATCCTCACCTCGAGCACGCCGTCCTTGAAGCTCGCCCGCGCCTTCTCGGTCATGGTCTCGACCGGAAGGGGAAACCTCCTGGTGAACGAGCCGAAGGAGCGCTCAACCCTGAAGAAGTCCTTTTGCTCCACCTTCTCCTCACTGCTCTTGCGTCCCGAGATGGTGATGCTGTCTGCGGTAAGCTGTATGTCGAGATTCTCCTTCTTGATGCCGGGTATCTCCGCCTTCACCACGACCGACTCCCCGTCCTCGTAAATGTCGACGGGCAGGTAGAGCTCCTCCATCCCGCTGCCCCCACCCATTCTCTGCGACAAGAGCGAAGAAAACAGCGGCCTCCTGAAGACCTCGTCGATCAGCCGGTCCATCTGCGCCATGGGGGAGAGAAAACGCCTCCCCTCCTGCTGAGTCTCCAGCTGCCGCTCTTTGTTACCCACGACATCCTTCCCACCCCTTTCCAGCATGGTCTGCCTCCTCGTGATCTCCCGTCTTAAATACCTGGAGAACATCAATCAGCCAATGCTAACAAGGTTCATAGGGAAGTCAAGGTTCACGGATGGGCAAGCCTTCCCCTCTGCTCCTGTTAAAAAGAGCGCTCTGCCCCCTGTGTGAGCGTTACCCGTGTCCCCGAACAGGCGGTACTCACGTCCCATCTTTTCGACCAGCAAGGGAGGCGCCATTTTGCGGGTCGGTCACGCTTCGGCCCTGAGACCCGCTTCGAGATCCGGGTATTTAAGCGTGATGCCGAGACGCTCCAGCATCCTGCGGTTGTCGATGACCCGCGATTCGGAAAAGTAGGAGATCATGAGCGGCGTCATGATCCGGCGCGCCTCTTCCCAGCTCACCTGCTGCGGCCTCGGGAGTCCGAGCCGGTCCGCCGCCGCGTTGAAATATTCGGTCATGGTGCCGGGCGCGCCGTCGCTTACGTTGAAGACCTCGCCGTCCCTTCCGCGGTCCAGCGCGGCCAG
>DATCHY010000149.1:0-6385 GCA_036508065.1 Geomonas sp.
GCCGTTCCAGGACGACGACAGGCTTCGATTACTCGGCTTTGATCCCTTTGGTGCTTTTGTGATTCAGGTATTTGAAAACCTGGACCCGCTTGTTGTAGGTATCTGCCACATAGATGTAATCGTTGCTGTCGATGAAGATACCGGAAGGCATCCGCAACTCTCCTTCCTCGGAGCCGGTGGTGCCGAAGTTTAGCAGGAAGCGCCCCTTTTCATCGAATATCTGCACCGTGTCGAACAGCGACTCGCAGACGTAGATATGCCCCTCGCTGTCGACGGCAACCCCCTTCGGCTTGTCGAAAAAGCCCGGGGCATCGCCCACGGTGCCGACCGTACGGAGCAGCACCCCCGCAGACGAGAAGATCTGGATTCTGGCATTGAGCGCGTCGGTAACCAGCAACTCCCCCCGGGCATTGACGAAGAGGTCGGTAGGGTAGTTGAATTGCCCCGGTTTCTCTCCCCGGGAACCAATCCGCATCCGCTCCATGCCGTCCAGGCTGAAGACGACGACCTGGTGCACGGCGGTATCGGCGACATACAGCAGCTTGTTGACCCGGTTGTAAGCAATACCGGTAGGCCGCTCGAGTTTAAACGAACCGAACTGCTTGAGCTCCCTCTTGACCAGGTCGTACCTGTAGATCACGCCAGTCCCCGCATCAGTCAGGTACAGGTTCTCCTTCTCGTCCTCGGTGACGGCGATCGGGGTCCTGAGGGTGTTCTTCTTGTGGTCGCCGATGGTGTAGTATTCGTTCTTTTCCCTGTCCATCACGTGAATCAGAGACGCGCCCACATCAACCACGAAGAGGCGATCGTGATCGTCATGGTAGACGCCATACGGTTTGCGGATCCGGCTCTCCTCCTCGCCGAAGACGAACTCGCCGACCCGCTGCCAGAACCCCTTGCCGATCCCGACGTCCTGGTAATCGTTCAGCTCCATCACCCACTGGATCCTGGTCTCCAGAGGAAGCGGAGGCCACAACAGCTCACGGTTGGACGTTTTCGCCGAGGGCGTTGTTGCACAGGCGTTCAGCAACAGGAGAAACAGCGTCAGGTACAGCAATTTTATCCGGAGCGTGGTTTTCAATCGTACTCCTCCCGTGGAGTTAGAAAAACCTCGTTATATCGAGTCGTACCGATTCCGAGCGCGTCGTATAATCAACGAGGCTCTGCCAGTTCAGCTGAGACCTGAGCGTAATGACGAAACGCCTGTAGGAGGTGTTCATGTTGACACCCAGGTTGTAAAAATCCCTGCTGGCACCCGAGCCGCCGGTGTGGGTGTAGCTGGTACGAAGCAGTGTGGCTATGTTGCCGAACAGGACCGTCTTGAAGGAGGCGCCAAGGTTGAAGGTGTTCGCGCTGGTGGTCTCGGTGCCACCCCCAAGGTCGACCCCTTCCCTCTGCGCGGTGGTGTAGGAATCCCTCACCTGGAAGGTGGCGGTCCCGGCCGCGAAGTCCCGGTCATGGGTGGCCGTCCCCTCGACGCCCTGCTGCTGCGTCTGGCTGGACTGGCTCAGGTTGTAGTTGAGGCTCAAGGATGCCCTATCCCACCTGGTATCGGCGCCGAGAGTGTAACTTTTTTGTTTCTCGAGACGCAGTGAGTCGGCTTCGCCGCTCAGCAGATGCTGCTGCGACTCGCTGTAGCTGCCCCGCAGGTTGTACCGGCTCCTAAACAGCGACAGGGATGCGCCGACTGCGCGGGAGTCGGTCTCGAAACTGATGGAGGGGTTCACCGTGTAGTTGTAGGTGACCTGCAGTTTGTCACCACCGCTGATGCTGGGGCTGCCTATGAAAGTGAGCCTGGTCCGGTTTCCCACCGGCTCCAGAAAGTAGTCGGTTCCGGCAACGTAGGGGACCGAGATCTTTTCGGGATTGTGCACCACGATGCTGGCCTGGTCCACGAAACTGAATTTCAATAGATTCCCGTTGAAGGAGTCGACGGTGAGCGTCTCGTCGGCGGGGGCAGTCGCTGTGGTGAAGTTTCGATCCAGGACGTCGATCTGCTGCTGGTAAGTGATGCCACAGGAACTGTCCCGGGGAAGCTTCTTTTGGTACGCGATGTTCAGGGTGCCGGTCACCTCTTGCTCGGTTCCGTTGGAGGCGTCATCCTTGTGCGCGTTCACGTCGATTCGAGTCAGCAGATTCTCGAACAGTTTTTGCTCCACCCAGGCGTTGCCCGAGTTGGTATTCGAGTGATTCCCCTGGCTCTCCGCCGTGGAGTTCTGATAGCCGACCCCGTAGTGGAGCGCACGACCGAGCGCCTGAGAGTAACTGAGGCCGAGACCGGAGCTCGTCTGCGTGAACAACCCCGCAGATCCTAAGTAGTTGTACTGGGTGGAGAACTGTTTTTCCTTGCCGCTCCCCCCCCAGGAAAGCGCATTCGAGAAGGACATGTTGTAGCTTCGGCCGGAGGTCGGGGCCAAGTCACTCCCCTGAATCGAACTGCTACTGTCGGTGAAGGAGATGATTCCCTGGGTGTTGCTGAATTCCTTCCACTTGTTGTTGGCGCCGATGAAGAAGTTCCGGTTGTGTTGCACCGTGTCCTGGGGCAATCCGCTGGTTGTGTTCGAAGTTTCGGTGTAGTTCGCCACCACCGGAACCCGTTTGTTCTTTATGGAGAACCCGAGCGACCGTACATCGGTCAGGAGGTCATAGCCGCTGGAAAATTCCTGCTGGACATGGCTTATGGTTGAGCTGTAGGCAAAACGGGCCGGCGTGCCGGTGCGATCGAGCAGGAGGCCGTCTATGCGGTACTGGAAATCGAGCCGGCTGTCTGACCCCGAGGGCGATCCGGAATTCGAGAAAAACCCCTGATTGAAGCCGAAGTCGAGCGCCAGCGATCCCTTGAGTATGCGGGGGGAGAGGATCGCATAGGGAAGGGCGATGTGGTAGGTCTCCTCGAAGCGGTGCTGGCTCGAGGTGTTGGTTCTCCCCTGCGCGTAGCTGTCGTTTCTCCCGGCGTAGTCGTAGGAAAGAGCAAGCGACTGTTCGAAGTTTCCCAGCAGGAAGAGACTGTACTGCTGGCAGTAGGCGCTTGCAGGGAGCACCAGAAGGAGCACGAGCACGAGCAGGCAGCTGAATCGTCCTGGACGCGAGCCGGTCGTCATTTCACAAAATAAGGCGCATTGCCGAAGTGCGGGCTATGGCAGTCGGTACAGTTGAAATTCTTTTCCTTCGCCTTTTTGTGCAGGGAAGCCGCCACCCTGCCCTCGCGGTGGCAGCTGCCGCACAGCTCCTTCTTGCTCACCTTCAAAAGTGAAGGGTAATTGGAGTTATGCGGCACGTGGCAGGCCAGGCACTGACCGACGGCGACCGGACCGTGGACGAAATAGCCTTTGATGAAATTGGTGTGGCAGGTGAAGCAGAGCTCGGTGGGCGGTGCAATGAGACCACCCTCCTTCTGTTTGTCATGACAATCGTCGCACCGTCTCTCGGCATAGGGAGGATGCTCGGAACGGGTATCGGCGTCAGCAGTCTTTACCCCCTTAAGGAGTTCCTCCGCGGTCTTGTTCTTTTGGGTTTCGACATACTCCTTGCAGAGCTGTTCGGGCTCCGGAAGGCTGGGGACGCCGTCGAAGAAGGTAGTCAATATCTTGTGGCCCGTGAGGGAATTGCACCCGGGCAAAAAGATGAGGCAGACAAGGACCGACAGTCTGATCAGAGTCTTGAATCCGCTTGTAGAGTGACCACCTTCTTTCACCCAACCCCCTCCTGGCTTTACTTTCCATGTGATAACAATTTATAACTATTCAGACCCATCGACCAATCACTAACAACCCAAAGCATGAAGCCTCACCACTTAGGTACACAGAGGAAAATCAAAAGCTGACTTATGTTTTAAACAAAGAAGACATTAGTCTTCCTGATTGGTGCTAATCTTCCGCAGATCATGTTCCTCCCCCTTCAAGGGGGAGGTCAGGTGGGGGATGGGGATGTTTTGGTGCCGAATTTGCCCCATCCCCACCCCGACCCTCCACTTGAAGGGGAGGGAGTTTCTCCAGCGGAAGATTAGCGCTAGTCAGGTTAGTCTTTGGTTTATGATTTGCTCTGTGTTCCCCTGTGGCCTCTGCGGTGAGGCTTTTGATTGTTATTTCTTTTCCGGCGCCTTCACGGTCCCTTTCAGCTTCTCCTTCTCCAGCTGTTCCTTTTTGGCGGCATCACCTATTTCGGCTGCGTTGGAGGCCTTGGTGTCGTCCGCCGCGCCTCTGGCGTGCCCCATGCCATAAATCGACAGCTTGTTCGGCCCATACTGGTTGGTGACGAAGATGATACTTTCCACTACAAAAGAGGGGTCCGCGAGCGACTGGTAATAGGGGAGGTTATCCGTGCTGACAGCGATGCCCGCCGGCAGGTTCAGGGTCCCGTCCGCAGCCGAGTTCGGATCGCCGAAAAACATGAGGATACGGAATTTCTCGTTGAAGATCTGGACGTTCTGATGGGCGGCGTCGACCACGTAGATGCGCCCCATGTCGTCGACGGCGATCCCGCGTGGCCTGCCGAATTCGCCGAAGCCGTCGCCGAATTTACCGAAGGCGTTGATGACATGCCCGTCCCTGTCGTACTTCATCACCTTCCCGTTGAGGGTGTTCGTCACATAGATATATCCCTTGTCGTCCATCGCCGAATTGGTCGGCAGGCCGAGTCCTTCCTTGCCCTCGCTCCCCTTCCCGATCTGGTTGACCAATTTCCCCGTTTTGTCCAGCACCTTGATCTCGGAGTGCCCGACGTCGACCACGTAAAGATAGTCGCCACTGACACTGAGGTCGACGGGCTTCATCTCGAGATCTTTCCCGAGGGCGGCCTTGAAATTGCCGGCGGCGTCGTAGACCATGATTTCTTTTCTCATGATGTCGGCGACGTACATGTAACCGTTTTCGTCGAGGGCTATGTTGAGCGGCTTGCTCAGTTTGCCGGGACCCAGGTTCCCCTTGAGAGGTTCGAAGGTCTTCTTGACGGGATCGATGATGAAGACGCGCGCGCTTCCTTCATCGCAGAGGTAGATCTTTCCCTTGACCACCGTCACGCCGTACGGTTTGCCGATGCCCAGCACGCGGTCGCTCTCCAGAGACTTGGCAAAGAGGGAAAAGGAGCTCTTTTTCCCTTCGATATCCTGGGAATCGGAAACTTTCATGAGATATTGTATGCGGGGGGGATTGGGAGCGACCGGGAAAAAGACCGGTCCGATCGCGACCTTCGGGCTCGCGCAACCCGACAGTCCCGCGAGGAGAAGGCCGAGGGCCAGGAGGCCCAGCCCGTTGGCTCTGAATTTGAAACTGGTTGACGCTGCAGACAAAGGTGAAGATTTCATGTTGGTAGATCTCCTTTTGCTGACGATGACGGTACTGCATGCTTCTTCCAGAGTTCAACGGGTAAACTAAGTAACCAGCAACCTGATTCCCCGCCCCTATTTCGTCCCGGGTCGATATTCGACGGCCTTATTGCGATCGTAGCTCAACTTCCTGTGGCAGCCGGGCATGCAGCTGCCGCCAGTTTCAGTGAACTGTATCGAAACGGGAACCTTCCACTCTCCGAAGCTGGCGCCCCCCTTGGAAATGAGCTTGGGCAGGTCGCTCGCGTGCGGCTCATGGCAGGCCCGGCAGGTGCGCCCCTTCCTGTTGTTGACCACGTGGGTGTAATGCAGGTTCCGGTTCCCGTTGCGGAATTTGGTGTTCACCGTGGTATCCGGGAAGCGGAGCAGGTTTTTTTCATGGCACGACAGGCAGAGATCGTAAGCGCCGTCCTGGTACGGGGCATAAAAGGTGCCCGGATAGGGACCGGTGAGGATTTTGGCAAAGCCCGAGCCGTGCGGCTCGTGACACCCGGTGCACTTGTCCTTATTCACCGGGCCGTGCAGATACTTCTTCCCGGCCAGCTCGGTCTTCATGTTTCTCAGGGGGGGCTTTCCCACGTCGTCCTTGCCGTGGCAACCGAGGCAGACCGATTTTTCGTCCCCGGTGAGGAGCCTCTTGGCGTTGGAGAAGTGCGCCGAATGGCAACTGCCGCATCCCTTCTCATCCAGCAGCGGCTTATGCGGCACCGTCACCTTGGCGAGCTTCTTCCCCATGGCTTCGTGGCATCCGACGCAGAGATCGGGCATTTTTTTCTTGAGGAACAGTGGGACCGCCGAGCCGTGCGGGTTGTGGCAGGCGGTACAGGAATCGTTCTTCACCGGCGGATGCACGAAGGAGGCGGCCTGCATCGCGGAGGCGAAATCCGCATGGCACTTGAGACAGAGATCCCGGACGGCCCCCTTGAGGAGGTGCTTTTCATTCGATTCATGCGGATCGTGGCATTCGCCGCAGGAGCCGACGGCCGCGGGCCCGTGCATGTACTGCTGCTTGAAGGAGGCGCTGTCATGGCAGTTTAGACAGAGTGCGGTGCGGTCCTCCCC
>DATCHY010000150.1:0-3438 GCA_036508065.1 Geomonas sp.
TGAATAGTTACACTTACCGTACCTCGGCAATCCCAACCTGCGTCACGATCTTATCGATACAGCGCTCTATCTCCTCCCTTGCGTTCAACTTGTCGCGCCATTCCGAAGGTATCCCGTCCAATCCGTGCAGTGCTCCGAGCCACGCCCCGATCATGGCACAGCGGCCGGCGCTGTCACCACCGGCCTTGGCAGACTCGATGATGGCTCGAGGCAGGTCGCTTTCGTGCCTGAGAGCACACTGCATGGCTGCCGGGAAGCTCTCTCTCAGGGGACAGGCTTGGCCGAGACGCAGTGTCGCCTCGCGCACATCCAGGTCACGCAGGCTGAAAACGGTCTCTGTCGCATCGATCACTTCCCTGCCGAATTCAGGTTCATTCGAGACAGCTATAGCTGCCGTCTTGAAAGCATCGCCCAGACTTCCTCCCGACAGGAGCTCTTTGAGAATCAGGGCGTGGCATTTCATGTAGACGACGGCCCTTGAGTTGTCCTGACAGACCCGGGTTGCGCTCTCCACCACCTTGAGCAGCGCGCCGTCCAGGTAGTGCGCGACTATGACGGGGGCAAGGCGGGTGGCGGTCGCAGGCTGGTCGTCGTCCGCGCCGCCCTGGAACTGATAGGAACTGCCCGGGTGTTGGGAGGCGAATGCCCGGCAATTCGCCAGGGTCCCTTTGGTCGCGTGGTCCCGGTAGCCCTGGTAATCCTGGGAAGAAAAGAGAGCCACGAAGCGGGCGCCGAACTCCTCAGCCGAAAAATGTCCCAGCTGGGCCACCGACCGGAGCATCAGCAGCGCGGCATCGCCGTAGTGGGTAAAGTCGCCGGAGCGTTTTCCCGCGTGATAGTGCCCCGGCGCCGGAGTCTCGAAACCGGTGATCCCTCCCGGAAAACTGCGGTCCAGTTCGTTCAGGTCGTAGATCCAGTGGGAGCCAAGGCATGCGGCATCACCGATGAACTGCCCCCAGATGGCCCCCCTGCAGCGATCGGTAAAATCGGACGCGATGTTTTCTTTAGCTATGTTCATGGCTTTTCCCCTTTGAATTACGGCAATTGTTCTCAAAGACTGCTGCAATCCAGATGCAATGGTGCAGCATCTTCAGGTAATCGGTATAACACAGAATCGGGTTGCGGCAAGGAGGCGCCGGTGCTCTTCTGCCGTAACTATTCAGCACCAGTCGACCAATCACAAACAGCCCAAAGCATAAAGCCTCACCACAGAGGGCACAGAGGAAAATCAAAACCTGATTTATGTATAAAACAAAAAGGCTTAGCCTTTGGTTTAAGATTTCCTCTGTGTTCCTCTGTGCCCTCTGTGGTGAGGCTTTTGATTGTTTGTAATTGCTTTTTCCTTGAAATTTGCTGAATAGTTACCTATCAACAATATTGTACAGAAAAAGCCCGATTCCTCGGGCTTTTTCTGTTTCTGCTATTCCTCGGGCCGGCCGATCAACGGTTCAGGATCCGGTCCATGTCCGCGATCAGGTCTTCGGGATCCTCGAGGCCTACGGAAAGCCGCACCAGGGTGTCCTTGATCCCGCGCGCCAGGCGCTCGGCCGGCGGCATGGCGGCATGCGACATCTTCGCTGGGTAGGAGAGGATGCTCTCCACGCCCCCAAGGCTCACGGCGAACGCGGCCAGTCTCACCCCTTCCAGAAGCCGCTTGGTCACCTCGTAGCTGGAAAGCTCGAAGGAAAGCACGGCTCCCGGGCCGCTCGCCTGGCGCAGATGCGTACCATAACCCGGATGCTCGGGAAGCCCCGGATAGTAGACCTTCGCCACTTCCTTTTGTTCCTTCAGCCAGGCTACTATCCGCCTGGCGCCGGTCTGACTCTCCTCCATCCGCACCTTGAGTGTCTTCAGACCGCGCAGCACCAGCCAGCAATCCTGGGGTCCGAGCACTGCGCCGAAGGCGTTCTGTATGAAGCGCAACCTGCGGCCGAGCTCCGGATCCCCGGCGACGGCGAAGCCGCAGATCACGTCGGAGTGGCCGTTCAGGAACTTGGTGCCGCTGTGCAAAACGATGTCGCAGCCAAGCTCCAGCGGACGCTGCAGGTACGGGGTCATGAAGGTGTTGTCCACGATGGTGAGGAGGCCGTGTTCCTTGGCGAGTGCGGCCGCTGCGGGGAGATCGATGATCTTTATCAGCGGGTTGGACGGGGTCTCCAGGTAGAGCGCCTTGGTGCTCGGGCGGATCGCCGCGGCAATGGCCGATATGTCGGTGGCATCCACGAAGCTGACGCTCAGCCCCCAACCGCTGAGCAGGGTGGAAAGCAGGCGGAAGGTGCCACCGTAGACGTCCTCGCAGACGACCAGGTGGTCGCCGGGGGCGAAGATCATGAAGGTGGAGGCGATGGCCGCCATCCCGGAGGCGAAGGCGAGCCCGGTCGAGCCGCCCTCAAGCCCTGCCACCGCCTCTTCCAGCGCCTCCCGGGTCGGATTTCCCGAGCGCGCGTAGTCGAAGCGGCCGAAATGGTCCATGGAACGCTGGGCAAAGGTGGAGCTCAAATAGATCGGGTGGCTCAGGGAGCCGTGCTCCGGGTCGATGGGATTGCCGCCGTGTATCAGTTCCGTTGCGAATTTCATGGTTCGTCTCCTTCTGCAAACGCCTGCGCCAGGTCGGCGATCAGGTCGTCCTTATCTTCTATCCCGACCGAGAGGCGCAGTAGCAGGTGGTTGATGCCGAGCCGCTCCAGCGTCTCGGGCTCGATGTCGGCGTGGGTCTGCACCTGCGGGAAGGTGATCAGGCTCTCCACGCCGCCCAGGCTCTCGGCAAACGAGATCAGGCGCGTCTTCATGAGCAGCCGGTTCACCAGGTGGGGCTCGGTCACCTCGAAGGCGATCATGGCCCCGAAACCCTTGCCGCGCTCTGCCATCAGGTCATGCCCCGGGTGGTCCGGCAGCCCCGGGTAATAGACCCGGGAGACCTGCGGCTGGCAGGCGAGCCAGCTGGCGATCGAGAGGGCGTTTTCCTGCTGCCGGTCCAATCGTATGGTTAGCGTCTTCATGCCCCGGATGGTGAGCCAGCAATCCTGCGGACCGAGCACGGCTCCGGCACCGTTTTGGTGAAAGTAGACCCGCTCTGCCAGTTCGGGGTCCTTGACCGCCACCAGGCCGCAGACCGTGTCGTTGTGGCCGGCCAGGTACTTGCTGCCGCTGTAGACGGAGATGTCCGCCCCCAGGTCGAGCGGACGCAGCAGGTACGGGGTGAGAAAGGTGTTGTCCACGATGCACAGAAGGCCCATGCCGTGGCAGATGGTGGCGAGTTCGCCGATGTCCGCAACCTTCAGCAGCGGGTTGGTGAGCGATTCGACGAAGAGCGCGCGCGTGTTGGGCCGGATCGCCTGCTGGACCTGCGCCGTGTCGCTCGTGTCCACGTAGCTGAAGCTCAAGCCGAACTGCTGGAAGATCTTTTCGAAAAGCCGGTAGCTCCCGCCGTAGAGGTCC
>DATCHY010000151.1:0-2911 GCA_036508065.1 Geomonas sp.
CAAAACCCTGGTGGACGAACGCTCCCTGCTGAAACCGGTCAAGCGCACCCTGATTCACGCCCGCGGCTGCACCGCCGCCAAGCTGATCCAGGTCGCCCAGCGCGAAGGTATCGAGGTGGTGCTGGTGCAATCCGACCCCGATATGGATTCGGCTGTTGCCGGACAGCTCACCGGGAAGGACACCCTGGTCTGCATCGGCGGCAATTCGCCTGACGAGTCGTATCTCAACGCCAAGTCGGTGTTGCGCATCGCCGAGCAGGAGAAGGTCGATTCGCTCCATCCCGGCATCGGCTTCCTGTCCGAGAACGCGGACTTCGCCCTTCTGTGCCGTAATCGCGGCATCAACTTCGT
Organism: Geomonas sp.; assembly: GCA_036508065.1. Lineage (GTDB taxonomy): Bacteria > Desulfobacterota > Desulfuromonadia > Geobacterales > Geobacteraceae > Geomonas. The sequence goes on from DATCHY010000151.1 coordinate 352, forward strand.
CGGCCCCTGGGTCTCCAGCATGGAGCTTATGGGCAACAAGTCCAATGCCATCGAAACCGCCACCAGGGCGGGCGTTCCCGTCGTCCCGGGAAGTCACGGCATCATAGGCTCCGCGGAGACCGGGATGGAGGTCGCCGAGACCATAGGCTACCCCGTTCTGCTCAAGGCCGTCCACGGCGGCGGCGGCAAGGGGATCAAGGTGGTGGAAAAACCGGAGGATTTCCGCGAATCCTTCTACACCATTTCCTCGGAGGCGCGGGCCGCGTTCGGTTCGGGGGACATGTACCTGGAAAAATACGTCACCAACCTGCGCCACATCGAGGCCCAGGTCCTGCGCGATTCCGGTGGCAACTGCACGATTCTCGGCCTGCGCGACTGCTCGGTGCAGCGCAACAACCAGAAGATCTTCGAAGAGTCGGGCTCGACCATGCTCCCTGAAAACCTTGAACGGGATGTCTATCGCTACGCAGAGCTCATCGCGAACCAGGTCGACTACCTCGGCGCCGGAACCGTCGAATTCATCTTCGACCTGGACAATAATGCCATCTATTTCATGGAAATGAATACGCGGCTCCAGGTGGAGCATCCCGTAACGGAGAAGGTGACCGGCGTGGATATCGTCGCAAACCAGTTCAAGATTGCCGGAGGGGGTTCCATTTCAGGTCTCACCAGCAACCCTCAAGGGTATGCCATTGAGGCGCGGATCACCGCTGAGCGCACCGCTGTGGAGGGATCGGCCATCAGATTCATTCCGACCCCCGGCGATGTCACGGCCTTCAGCATCCCCGAAGCGGAACATATCACGGTCATCAGGATGGTCGAGGCGGGTAAACCGATCACCCCCTACTACGACTCGCTGATCGCGCAGGTTATCGTCCTGGGTGAAAACCGGGACGATGCCGCGGACAAACTGCTTGCCGCCCTGGAGGGCACCGAAATCAAAGGGGTCCATACCAATATCCCTCTGCTCAAACGGGTCTTGAAGGACGAGACCTTCCGCAGGGGGGTCTATAACACCCAGTATCTCAACGGATTACTCGATCGTATCGACGTCCAGGAGATGATTGCCGAGGGCGATGCGGCCTCCGATACCGTTCAGGTGACTCTCGATCGGTCCGCCGTCGAGATCGAGGGGAGCCGCGAGCTCAAAGTCATCTCCCCCTCAACCGGGGTCTTCTACGATGCCTCATCCCCCAGTGAGCCCCTTTTCGCCCCAGTCGGCAAGACGTTGAGGACCGGAGACACCATCGGCCTGCTGGAGGCCATGAAACTTTTCTCCACCCTCTCTCTCAAAAACTGCAGCCCGGGGGGGAGCTTCTACGATCCAGAAAAGGAGTATGAAGTGGTCCGTGTCATTCCCACCCCCGGGCAGGCCGTCAACAAAGGGGATCTCCTTTTTGTCATCAAGGAGGCGGCCTGAGGCTCCGAGGTTCGGAACAGTTTTCCCGTGTCAACAATCTGCTAACAGCTGACTGACTAAAAATGGAAGGAGCGAATGGAAATGAGAAAACTGGAAGGGAAAGTAGCTGTCGTCACTGGCGGTTCGAGAGGGATCGGCGCTGCCATTGCGAAGGAACTTGGCAGAGAGGGAGCGACTGTTGTTATCAATTACAACGACAGCCACAAACTGGCGCAAGCGGTTGTTGAAGAAATCAAGGCAATGGGAAGTTCAGCCATCGCGCTGCAAGCGGACATCTCGGAAGCGAAACCGACCAAGGGCTTTATCGAGGAGGTTCTGGAAAAATTCGGCAGGATTGACATCCTGGTTAACAATGCCGGAATTACCCGGGACCGGACTTTCCATAAAATGTCTTTCGAAGAGTGGCACAAAGTCATCGATACCAACCTCTCTTCAGTCTTCAACACCTGCAAGGTTGCCCTTCCGGCCATGATGGAACAGAAATACGGCCGGATTATCAACATCAGCTCGGTAGTCGGTCAAGCAGGCGGTTTTGGCCAAACCAACTATGCATCGGCCAAAGCCGGCCTGATCGGCTTTACCAAGTCTCTTGCCCTGGAAACTGCCAGAAAGGGTGTCACCGTCAATGCCATATGCCCCGGGTTCATCGCCACGGAGATGGTTAGCGAGATGCCCGAGAGTGTTCTGGAGGCGATTATTGCCCAGATCCCCATGAAGAAACTGGGCGAACCCGCAGAGATTGCCAAAGGCGTTATTTACTTGTGCGAAAGCGAGTATATGACGGGCCAATGCCTCAACCTCAATGGAGGGCTTTACATGATATAGGCCTATGCTCATTTTTCCATCGAAGTATTTTATATGTTTACTGGAATTCACAACTGTCAGATTTGTTAGGGGAAAACATGAGAGACGTGTATTTGATAGGCATAGGCCAGACCAAAATCACAAAGAACACCGGCATCCGCGGCCGTTATATGGCAACGGAAGTCATTGGCAAGGCGATTGAGCACGCCGGAATTGACCGGAAACAGCTCGGTATGCTCATTGCCGGCAATATGACCGCAGGGAGGCTGACCAATCAACAGCAGCTGGGGGCTTTGTATGCGGACTTTGCGGGGCTAAGGGGCATTGAAGCGGCGA
>DATCHY010000152.1:0-4886 GCA_036508065.1 Geomonas sp.
CCGGAAGCCGAGCCTGGGGCACCCTGGGTGCCCATACAGAATCGGGTAGTAGGGGATACCCCTTGCGGGGCATCCTGGAGAGAACAGTGAAATCTGCAGTGCGGCCGGCGGGATAGGTGCATCTGTCGTGTACAAGGATGCCTCGAATGCGCTACAATGCCCCACCGGCAGGTGTCGGCAATTGCCGGATCTTCACCGCGTGGCATTGTCGACTGAGAATCGCTGGTGCCATCCGGGCCGATTTACCAAGGGAAAAGGGGGGGTGTCATGGGTGCGGCGCCGATAACAGAGCTGAACCACTACCGGTTGCCATTTCGTCTTGGGGCAGAGGCCTGCGCGCGGATATCTGCGAGGGTAGCTGAGATCATGGCACTGGCGGGCGATCGCAGTTCCCTCAAACTGGCGGAGCAGGAAATCCTGGACAGCCTCACCCAGTCAGCCTTGGAGAAGGCGATAGCCGAGGCGATCCTCTCCTCGGTAGGCGCCGGGCTGACGGTGCAGGACCGGGAATTCCGCATCGTCTACCAGAACGACATCATGACGCAGCTCTTCGGCCGGCATCTGGGAGAGAAATGCCATGCGGTGTACGAAGGATGTGACGCCATCTGCCTTGGCTGCCCGGTTGCCGGTTGCTTCAGGGATGGCGAGACCCACAGCGCGGAAAGGTGCATTTCCGTGAACGGTGCTTCGGTCGTGGTGGAAAATGTCGCCGCGCCGCTTTTTGATGAGACCGGAGACATTGTTGCCGCAGTGGAGCTGGTGCGCGACATCACCGGGCGCAGGGGCACCGAGGAGAAGCTCGCCAGGGTCAGCAACCTCTACGAGGCACTGAGCCACACCAACAAGGCGATCATGAAGACCGGCGTCCGCGCGGCGCTGCTTCAGGAGGTCTGTCAGATCGCGGTCGACTACGGACGGTTCTGCCTGGCATGGATCGGCATGCCCGACCCGGAAACGGGATGGCTCAGGCCGGTTGCCCAGAGCGGCAAGGCACAGCAATATCTGGAACGCCTCAAGGTTTCCGCCGACGGCGGCCGGGCGGAAGGGCAGGGGCCGACCGGCATCGCCATCCGTGGCAAGACGCCCTACATCTGCAACGATTTTCTCGCCGACCCCTTTACCGTACCCTGGCATGCCGCGGCCCTGGCCAGCGGCATCCGCGCCTCCGCCATCTTCCCGCTGGGGCAGGCCTGGGGCGAAGGCGGCGCGCTGAAGGTCTACTCGGAACACCAGGGGTTCTTCGATGCGGAAACGATCGCCCTGCTCCAGGAAATGGCGGCCAGCATCTCCTTCGCGCTGGACAACTTCTCCCGCGAAGAGAAGCGCAGCAGGGCCGAGATCGCCCTGCAAAAGAGCGAGGAGCAGCTGAAACTTGTGCTTGAGGGGAGCCGCGACGGTTTCTGGGACTGGGACGTGCAGACGGGGCGCTTCGCGGTGAGCGATCGCTACTTCGAGATGCTCGGTTACGCGCCGGGGGAAATCGAGCCGACGGCCGCAGCCATCAGAAGGCTGGTCCATCCCGAAGATCTGCCGGGCCTTGAGCAGACCCTCGATGAACACATGGCGGGGAACACCCATGCCTATGAAGCCGAGTTCCGCATGACCACGAGGACCGGGGCCTGGATCTGGATCCTGGAGCGGGGCAAGGTGGTGTCGCGGGACGCCGGCGGCGCCCCGCTGCGGGTGGCCGGCACCTCGAGCGATATCACCGAGCGCAAGTACTTCGAGGAAAACCTGCGTTACGTGAGCACCCACGATTCCATGACCGGCCTGTTCAACCGCGCCTATTACGATGCGGAACTGGAGCGGGTCGCCCAGAGCCGCCGTTATCCGGTGAGCATCATCATAGCCGACGTGGACGGCCTGAAGCACGTAAACGACGGCTTCGGCCATAACGAGGGGGACCGCCTCATCAGGCAGGCAGGCCAGGCGCTGCGCGAGGCCTTCCGCGCCGAGGATTTCGTGGCGCGGATCGGTGGGGACGAATTCGCCGTCATCCTCCCCGATACCGACGACGATGCGGTAAAGGAAGCGGTGAGGAGGGTGCGCGGCTACCAGGCCGAGATCAACCGGGGCAACAGCGATTACACCCTGAGCCTCTCCATCGGATCGGCAACCGCCGTGCGGCGCGGCCAGCTTGCCGAAACCGTCAGGCTCGCCGACTCCCGGATGTACTATTACAAGTTCCAGCGCAAAGCGCCGAAAATCTGATTCCCGGGTTTCCGGCGCTCCTGCGGCACAATCCCCGCCGCCCGACTCCCGCCCCGCTTCAAACAACCGGCCTTGACCACCCGACCCCTGAGCATAATTCCAAGACTTCCGATGCCGACCCTTACCGTAACCCGACTGCTTTCTGCTCCGGCACCCCTTGCGGGTGCCCTCTCTCTCGCCGAACCCCCCACTGGACGGCGGCGGGAGGAACCTCTTCCGGCACCGGGCCTTTCCGGGCCACTCCCCCGCTTGCACAAAGCCGATCAGCGGTTAAAATACATTAGCTGTTCGAATGTCTTGTTTAATTATGCAGGGTTTCTCTCCTCGCGCCGTGCGGCTCAGAAGGAAGCGCACCGGCCCTGCGGCAGGGGGCAGATTTTTGCAAAAAATACGACAGAGGCGTATCATTTTTTCTAGACGCTTCAACCAATGAGAACCAAATAGGCAGCAGAAAGGACCAATCACGCGGAGGGGAAACCATGACTGCGCAGAAGAACGACACGCTCCGGCAGCATCTCACCGCCGTCAAGGCGGGAGGCAGGGTCTTTGAGAACGCCTTCCAGGGGATCATCCGGATGATCCTGGAACCGGGTTTCGAGAAGGTCGTGGTGAATGCGAAGACGACCTACGACTTCAACATCTTTCGGACCGGGCGGAAACACACCATCGGGATGTACGACGAGATCAACAGCTTCGTCTCGTTCGTGAAGGATGCGGCAGAGGGCGGCTCCAGCAAGGAGATGGCCTTCGTCCTGGTCGGGGAGCCGGGTAACGGCAAGACCTTCTTCGTGGAGTTCCTCTGCGCCAAGTACCGGGATTTCCTGTCCCGGGAAAGAAACCGCAAGTACAGCTTCCGGTTCCTCAACATGGAGAGGCTCGGCAGCTACGGCAGGATCAAGGAGATCGATTCCCAGACCTACGAAGATCCCATGATCCTGGCGATGAACCTGTTCGAGAACATGGAGGACAACCGCCGCTTCCTTGCGGAACAGGGCGGCTTCTCCGAGGACGAACTGGAGACCCTGTACCGGAACTACCGGCCGCTGGGCGCCTGCAGCGGCTACATATGGAACAGCATCCGTGAGTTCGTGGACTACGACGTGGAGGCGATGCTGGACAGCGTCTCGGTGGTCCGGGTCCCGATGAGCGAGAGCCTCGGTACGCTGACCGGGAAGTACCCGGCCAAGGACAAGATCACCTCCTCCGCAGTCGACCTCCTGGGCGAGGAGTCGATCCAGCGGCTGCTCCATATCTCCGACACCAACAACCCGTACCGTTTCGATCTGCGCCGCGGGGCCTTGGCCCGGGTGGCCGGAGGCGGCATCCATTTCAGCGACGAGATCTTCAAGAACAAGAAGGACCTGGTGCAGGTCTATCTCGGGGTGATCCAGAACCGCGCCATCGAGATCGACGGCTACAAGTGGCCGATCGACTCCATGATCATCGCCACCAGCAACAACTCGGAGTTCAACCGGTTCCTGGCGGAGAAGGAGGAGGCCCCGATCGTGGACCGCTGCAGGATCTGCTACGTCTCGCACAACACGAACTACCGGATGCAGGAGGGGCTCACTTCCTACGCCATCGGCAGCGAGGCGAAGACAACCCTCACCAAGGAGGTCCTGCACCAGGACCCGAACCTGAACTACGCGGCGTCGGTCGCCGTGGTGCTGACCCGGCTCCCCAGGTCCGAGAAGCTGACCCCTATCGAGACCATGAAACTTGCAGCCGGCGAGGTGGCCGGGGAGAAGAGCATCAAGGCGCTCGCCGAGGTGATCGATACCCTGGGCCAGGACCCGGACATCACCAAGCGCTTCGGGCAGCGCGGGCTCGGGCACCGAAGCCTCGGGCGGAGCATACAGATCCTCAAGGAGAGCTCGGACACCAACGAGGGGCGCTGCATGGTGGCCTACGACATCTTCAAGACCCTGGAGCGGGTGGTGCTAGACTACGTGGTGGATACCAACGAGCGCGCCAAGTACCTGGAAGACCTGAAGACCGGCAAGAAGCTGTACCGGGAACGGATCATGACGGAGATGTTCAACGCCTACATGGACGAGCCGTACGCCATCAGGAAGGACGTGCAGAACTACGTGAACATGATCATCGGCATCGACGCGGAGAACCTGGGACCGGACCGGATGTGGAAGTACAAGGATCCCCAGACCGGTGAACTCCGGGCGTTGAAGATCGACGAGCGCTACGTGAAGAGCGTGGAGGAGCGGATCGGGCTGAAGACCGAGGAGCAGCGTGCCTCGTTCCGAACCTCCATCAGGAAGATCTACGGCCAGAAGATCTCGGTCGACCCGAACTACGACTTCATGGACAACCTGGAGCTGGTCAAGGCGGTCACCGACGTGCGGCTCAAGTCGGACATCGCGGGCGCGGGGAGCCTGATCGGCGCCCTGGCGAACCGGACCAACGAGGAGAACCAGAAGCTCTACGACCGGATGATCGTCACCATGCTGGGCAAGCTCGGCTACTGCCGTACCTGCGCCCAGAAGACCATCGAGTACTTCTGCACCCAGGAAGACGAGAGCTGACTGGGACAAACCCGGGACTAGGGGCTAGGGATTGGACGACCAGGCCGCTACTTGCCGGCGGGTCATAGGCACAAAGGCAAGAGGTTGAGCGGACGCCATGAAAGATCCCGAAAAATATCTGGAAGAGCTGAAACG
>DATCHY010000153.1:0-11449 GCA_036508065.1 Geomonas sp.
TACTTCTCCAGGAAGAAGAGCGGCACGGGGCTGGGTCTTGCCATCGTTAACACGATCATCACCGACCACCACGGCTTCATCAGGGCCAAGGATAATTTCCCGAAGGGGAGCAGGTTCGTCATCGAACTCCCCGCGGACGCCGCCTGAGTGCGCAGGAACCGGACCGCCCCATGCAGATGAAAAAGATAAGAGTCTGGATCCTGCCTCTCGTGGCAGCTGTCGTCTCCCTCCTCGTCCTCGGGGTGAGCCTGTTGCCGAAATTTCTCGACCTCGACACCTACAAGGCCGAGATCGTCGCGGAGGTGAAGGGCGCCCTGAAGCGGGATCTGCTTTACCAGACGGGGGATTTCTCCTTCCGGTACGGACCCGCCTTCAGCTTCACCGGGGTGACCATCAAGGAGAAGGACGGCGCGGGCGATTTCGTCACGGCCGATCGTCTCACCATCAAGATCGCCCTGATCCCGCTGTTGCGCCGGGAGGTCGTGCTGACGCGCATGCAGCTCGAGCGCCCCGTGCTGCGGCTCTCCCGGGACCGGGACGGGGTGTTCAACGTGAGCGACCTTCTGAAGGAGACCCCGGGTGGGGCGCCTCCCGCGATCAAGGGGGTGGAACTCAAGAACGCGAGCATCAGCTTCAGCGACTCCGCGATCTCAGCGGCTCCGCTGGTCACCCAGCTCTCGGCTACCGACCTTTACCTGAGCCAGCTCTCCCGCGGCAAGAACTGCGACTTCAAGCTCTCCGGAAAGCTCAGCTCCGGCGGCCGGCAGGTGCCGATCTTCCTGGCCGGGGTGGCCCGGTTAGCCGGGGCCGGCGAGCCGCTCTCGGCCACCCAGGTCACCGGCCGGGTGCGCACCGGCCCCCTCGACGCAGGACATTTCCTCCCCTACTACGGCCGGTACCTCCCCTTCAGAAGCCTCGCCGGGGCACTGGAGCTCGAAGCGGAGTTCAAGGGGCGGCTCGCCGCCTTCAAGAGCAAGGGAGAGCTGCGCGTCACCCGCCTTCGCCTCGACTACCCGCAGGTGTTCCACGCGCTCCTCACCCCCAAGTCGCTCAAATGCTCCTACGAGCTGGAACTCACCGACCGCGACCTCGACATACGCCAGGTGAAGCTCGACCTGGACGGGCTCAGCGTGCTCGGGAACTGCCGGCTCTCCGACCTGCACGGCAAGGACCTGCGCATCACGGCGAAGGGGACCAGCAACCGCTTCAACCTGCGCGATTACCGCCAGTTCATTCCCTACGGCATCATCGTCAAGGACACTGCGGACTTCATCGAGCAGAAGGTCACGGGGGGGGTCTTCCGGCTGGACGAGGGGACGCTCGACGGCAGGGTGAGCCAGATCCTCCACATGGAGCGGGGCGAGAACTACAAGATCCTCTCGGTGCGGTCCCACGTCGAGGAGGGGGTGGTTGCCTACGGCTCGGGGATCCCGGCCTTCAGCGGCATCAAGGGGGAGCTGGTGCTCGCCGGCAAGGACTTCAGCCTGAAGGGGATGACCGGCAGTTTCGGCGGCTCGCCGTTCGCCCTGGAGGGGCGCATCACGGACTACCCGCTCACCGTCCCGTGCCGGTATCTCTTCACCATGAACCTGCATCCCCGGCAGGGCGAACTGGCCTGGTTCCTGGGACGCGGACGCGGCGAGAAGGCGGCGCTTTCCGAGGGGAGCGCGCTCCGCCTCACCGGGGAAGGCACCACCTCACTCTACAACCTCTCCGGCGACTGGAACCTGGCCGGCGCCTCCTACACCTTCCCGCAACTGGTCGCCAAGCCGGCAGGGCGCGCCAACACGCTCTCCTTCCGGGGGAGCTTCGGCAAGGAGGAATTCCGGCTCCAAAGCCTGCAGTACAACCTGGCACCGCTCTCGCTCTCGGCAACCGCCGTCAGCCGCTACCGTGGGGGGGTGAGCCTGGAACTGAACAGCAACCAGTTTTCCGCCGCCGAGATCGCGCCGCTTGTGCCAGAGGCCAGGAAATACCAGCCTGCCGGGAAACTGCAGGCCACGCTGCACGCCAAGGGACCGGGCCTCGACGCCCTTTCCTGGGGCGGGGATGTCGCGCTCGCCGGTTTCTCCTTCAAGCCGGGCGACCGGATCAAGACGGTGAGCGGCCTGAACGGGAGCATCCGCTTCAACGGCGAGTCCCTGGAGAGCTCGCAGCTCTCGGGACGTCTGGGAAGCTCGTCCATCAGCGGCCACGGCACCCTGACCGGCTTCAAGACGCCCACCCTTGCCCTCTCCTTCTCCTCGCCCTCGCTCGACCCGGCCGATCTGGGCTTTCCTACCGGGAAACCTCCGATCCGGGCGGAAAGGGTGCAGGGGAACCTCTCGCTTAAAAACAACAACCTGCATATCGGCGCGCTCTCCGGCCAGATCGGGAGAACCGAGCTGCAGGTTAAGGGAAGCGTCCAGGACCTGCAGCACCCGCACATCGAGATCTCCGTTTCCTCGCCCCACCTGGAACTGGAGGATCTCACCCAGTTCTTCGGGGCGCAGTCGGGGACCGGCGGGACCCGCTTCACCGTCAAGGCGCACCTTGCCGCTGCGGAGGGGAAGGCCTGGGAGGTCCCGTTCCAGCGGCTTAAGTGCACGGTCATGCTGGAGGACAAGATCCTTTACCTGCAGCCGCTCGACTTGTCCAGCCTGGAGGGGGAGGCTTCGGGCAAGGTCCGCATCGACTTCGGCTCGGCTCCCACCCGCTACCAGGTGAACGGCAACCTGCAGCGGGTCTCCGCAGACCGTTTTCTGCATGCTCTCGGGGTCAAGAAGCAGGAGATGGTCGGCACCCTCTCGCTGCAGGGCGAGCTCTCGGTCAAAGGGGAAAGCAGCGCGGAACTCAAGAGAAGTGCGCTCGGCTCGTTGAAGCTCAGGGTCGAGGAGGGGAACATCAGGAAGTTCTCCACCCTTTCCAAGGTCTTCTCCATACTGAACTTTTCGCAACTCCTCAAGTTCCAGCTGCCGGACATGGTCTCGGGGGGGATGCCGTTCAACAAGATCACCGGGGAGTTCGCGATCCGCGACGGGATCGCCTCGACGCAGAACCTGGTGCTCGACAGCGACGCCATCAACATCTCGGCCGTAGGGAAATTCGACCTGGCCAGGAACGAACTCGACCTCAACATCGGGGTGCAGCCGCTGCAGACTGTGGACAAGGTGGTGAGCCGCATCCCGATCGTCGGCTGGATCCTGACCGGCAAGGACCGCTCGCTCATCACCACCTACTTCGAGGCGAAGGGGCCTATCGAGGATCCCCGGGTAACCGCCGTACCGGTCAAGTCCCTGGCCAAGGGGGTGCTGAACATCTTCAAGAGGGTGTTTGAGCTGCCGGGCCGGCTGATTACTGACACGGGCGAGGTGATTATTGGCAAATAGCACTGGCGAAGAGGCCATAAGAGAGAGGTAACTTTTTTATTGTACAGCGCGAGAAAGTTATGCTATTTTGTGCACTGCTTAAAGCTTAAATTTATCCAACTCGGAGGAAACTGTGAAGAAGACTTTAGTGGTCCTGTTGGCAATAGTTGCTGTGGCAGCTGCCGGCTGCAAGAAAAAGGAAGAAGCACCCAAGGCAATGGCTCCTGAAGCGGCACCCGCAGGGCAGATGCCGGCAGCAGCACCCGGCGCTGATCCCCATGCCGGCCTGAAGCCGCAGGAGATTAAGCCTGGCGCAGGGCACAAAGGGAAGGTTCTGGAAACCATGGATTCCGGCGGCTACACCTACGTGCAGGTTGACGAGAACGGCCAGAAACTCTGGGTTGCCGTCATGCAGACCAAGGTGAAAGTTGGCGACAGCGTCGAATTCCCCGACTCACCGCCGATGGTCAACTTCCAGAGCAAGACCCTCAAGCGCACCTTCGAGAAGATCATCTTCGCACCGGGGCTCGCTATCAACAAATAGTCTTCAGACGATAACGCTGTAGAAACAAGAAGGGGCACGACCGGAAACGGACGTGCCCCTTCTTTATTGCAGCTTCCTGCCCCGCCCCGGCAGATCAAGTCGCAGCCCGAGCCTGCCGCTCAGAGGCCGGCTGCCGCGTCAAGACCTTCCAGCGCCGCGGGATCACCGGGCGCAAGTTCCAGGGCGAGCCGGAACCAGCGTGCCGCCTCCCCGGCATTGCCGTCCTCAAGCGCGATCTCCCCCAGGGCAAGGAGCGCAGGGAGGTGGCGCGGCACCAGTCCCAGGGCGTCGCGATAGGCGGACCTTGCCCCGGCGAGCTCTCCCATTCGGGCCTGAAGCCCCCCCAGGAGAAGAAAGCCCCAAGGGTTTTCCGGCTCGGCCCGGACCATGCCGCGGTAAACTGCCTGTGCCCCCTCCCAGTCACCCCCTTCCTCCAGGGCCTCCGCGCAGAGCATCTCGGTCACGAACGAGTAACCAAGCAGCGCGCGCTGCCGGACGAACTCGTCGCGGCTAAAGCGAGCCTTGCCGGCGGCCTTCTCCAGAGCCTTCATTATCGCGCGCCGGGAGCGCTCCACGAAGGGATCGTGCCGCACCAGAAACCCCTCCCCTCCCTCCGCATCGAAAATCCCGGCCGACACCGCTCCGTCGCGCACCGCGCGGGCGAAGAGCTGGGTCCCCGGATAGTAGACCAGCGGGGAGACCTGGCCGTCTTGCGGCCTGATCCTGCCGATGAGCCGCACCGTCTCCTGCAGGTCCGTCTCCGCCTCCCCCGGAATCCCGGTGATGAGATAGACAGAAAGGTTGATGCCGACGCGCCGCACCGCGCCCGCGGCCCGTTCCACGTCGGCCGGTGTGATCCGCTTGCCGAGCGCCTTCAGCATCCTGGGGGAGCCCGACTCCACGCCGAACTGGATGCACTCGCACCCGGCCCGCTTCATGGCGATCAGCATTTCTTCGTCCACCGCAGTGACGCGGGACTGGCAGTTCCACAGGATCCGAAGCTTTTCCGCCTCCAAAAGACGGCAGATTTCCAGCACCCGGACCCGGTCGGCCGTGAAGGTGTCGTCCCGGAAGGAAAAGTAAACCAGGCCGTAGCTGTCCCGCAGCAGGCGGATCTCGTCCACGACGGAGCGGGGCGAGCGGAAGCGGACCCCCTTGCCCCAGAAGAGCGGCGAGGAGCAGAAGAGGCAGCTGGCCGGGCAGCCGCGCGAGGTGATGACGAACTCCAGCTGGCGCCGGTAGTCGACGCCAATACTCGCGCCGATCTGAGCTCCGGGGGTGGGGAGTGCGTCGAGGTCCCGGATCGGCGCACGCGGAGGGCTGCGCAGCGCGCCCCCCCCCTCCCGGTAGGCGATCCCCGCCACCCCGGCGAGGGATCCCCCGGCAGCGACAGACTCAAGGAGTTCCTTGACCGTCTCCTCCCCTTCACCGAGCACGACAGCATCGAGCTCCGGGTGGGCGGCGAGCATCTCAAGGCAGGCGTGGGTGGCGTGGGGGCCGCCCAGAAGCACGAAACAGCCCGGGTCGAGATCCTTGGCGAGCCGAGCGAGCCTCAGCGAGTCGGCCCGGTTGTGGGTGAACTGCGAGACGCCGACCACCTCGGGGCGGAGTTCCGCCAAAATCTGGCGCACCCGGTCCCAGCCGAAGCCGGAGAAGTTCGCCAGCGTCACCTCATGCCCAACGCTGCGCAGCACCGCGTCCAGACTCAGGAGGCCCACAGGAACGAGCGAGGTGAAAGGGTCGCCGGCTCCCTCGGGATGGGACTTGTAGGTCAAAAGTACTTTCATCTGCACCCGCTAAAAAGATTCCGGTTATAAAGGTGATGCGAGGATGGACCAGCTACGCCCGGCGTCACATCATAGCGCAGGATCGAGGCCGAGTGGATAAAAAAAATCCGGCCAGGGCCGGATTCGAAGTTGTTCATATGTCATCCGAGCGCTAGTTGCTGCTGCTCAGACCGAGGGCATCGTTTTGCATGGTATCGTCGGGACTCTCCTCCTCGACGCCGAGGATCAGGTCGTCAATCTTGAAGACGTCCGGATTCACTTTGGTGATCCGTTTGGCACCGAGGTACCTGGAGCGGTAATAGGAGGTGTTCATCGGGGAGATCACCACCCTGCGGTCCCGGGACGAGGCGTGGATCATCTTGTTGTTGCCGAGATAAATACCGACGTGCGAGGCATAGGAAGCGTAGGTGCTGAAGAAGATGAGATCACCCTTCTGCAGGTCGCCCGGCGCCACCGAATTCCCCACTTCGAACTGCTCCCGTGCGGTCCTTGGGAGCGACACTTCGAGCTCGCGGAACACCTTCTGCACGAAACTCGAGCAGTCGATGCCGCTCGACCTGGAGCTGCCGCCGAAGCGGTAACGGGTCCCGAGGAAGCCGTAGGCGGATTTCTTCAGCTCCTTGATGCCGTCCACCTTCAATTCGGTGTTCTTTCGGAGATCGACCTGGTGCTCCGGCTCCATCTCGGCCAATTCCTGCAGGCTCTGCTCATAATCCTTCTCGCTGAAGAGGTCGCCGTGACGCAGCTGCAGCTTCCTTGCGACCTTGGGCCGCTGCTCTTCCACCGGGGGGCTTTCCCTGAGTACCAGAACCTTTCCCGACTTGACACGGCTGCTGCTGAGGCGGTTGAGCCTCTTCAGCTCCGAGACCGAGACGCCGGTCTTCTGGGCGACGCGGGAGAGTGTCTCGCTCTTTTTCACCTTGTAGACCGAACCACCGGCGGCTGCGGATGCGGATGCGGCAACGGTCCGGGGCGGAATGACCAGAAGCAGCTTCGGCTTTATGTTGTCTCCGACCAGGTTGTTGGCGGCCTTAAGCTCTTCCACAGTGACATGGTATTTCTTCGCGAGGGTATGGACGGTTTCGTTCTTTTTTACGCGATGGGTCTTTGCGGCTAGGGCCAGGGAGGGTAGGGAAAGGATGATAAGGCATAAGGCGAATAGCTTTAAGCTATTTATCATGGATCCTCCTTCATCGTTTTACTAATAATCACATGGGTACTATTTTATATAACAATTAGACGCCGATGTCAACCCTAATGATCCTTTTCGCCCCGCCGTCGGCGGCCCCCTTCGGCAACAAGCCAGCATTTCCAGCCAGTTATCGACCTCGGGGCGACCCGTCTTTTCGGACCTTGCGCTCGGCAGTCACCTTGACCACGGAGCGCCCGATGCTGTCGACCACGACCCCCGGCGGCAGCTTGATGTCCTTTTTCCTGATCGGGACGCTGTTTCCCCCTTCCTTCGCCCCGGAAAGGTCGAGATCGACCACGACGTCGAGCTGACGCGGGGAGTTCACCAGGTTGGAGAACGCCTTCAGCTGCAGGTCCACATCCTCCGGACTGCTGGTCAGGATGAGGTTTTCGGGGAGGTTGTGGAACTTGATCGGAGCGGTGACGGTGAGGATCACCCCCTGCCGGTAGGTGATCAGGAGCCAGCTCACCAGCACGAGCACGAGGACCGCCAGCTTGGGCCAGAGGTTGCTGAACAGCCTGGCCCTGAGACCGACCCGCTGCGCCTCAGGGGAGAGCGGCAGGAGCAGAGAGGTGAGCCTTTCGTGGAGCGCGGCCGGGGAGCCGATCCTTTCCAGTTCGCCCGCGAGTGACAGCGAGACCTCGCCGCGCTCCTCGGAGACGATGACGATCGCAGCGTCCGAGCGCTCCGAAAGCCCCAGGCCGGCCCGGTGCCGGGTCCCCAGATGCTGGGGGACCTCGGCGCTCACCGAGAGCGGCAGGTGGCAGGAGGCGAGTGCCACCTTGCCGTCCCTGATCAGCACGGCGCCGTCGTGCAGCGGAGAGCCGGGCATGAAGATGGCGGTGATCAGCTGTCCGCTCACCAGGCTATCGAGCGCCACGCCGTGCAGGATGTACTCTTCCAGGAGTTCCTCGCGCTGGAACACGACCAGGGCGCCGATGCGCTGGCTGGCGAGGGAGAAGACGGCCGCCGAGAATTCCAGCAGGTCGACCCGCACCCCGGTCTCCTGCCGATCGAAGAATTTTCGCAGCAGGCTCAGCCGGTACAGCGCCTGCCGGATTTCCGACTGGAACACCACGATGAGCAGGATCAGCAGCACTGTGCCGAGTTCCTGGAGGATCCAGCTCGTCATGAAGAGCCCGAGGTTCTTGGTGACAACGTAGAAGACCCCGAGGAAGAGCAGACCCAGTACGACCTGGAGCGCCTTGGTATTTTTGAACCAGCTGTAGAGCTGGTAGACCAGGAAGCCCATGATCAGTATGTCGGCGATGTCTTGGGGCCGGAAGTGCGGGAGCACGCTTTTGCCTCCTGTGTGAGCGGCTAAGGGGCCAGGTACCAGCGGTGGATTGTTAAATTTACCGTTTTTACTGGCAAGCCGTGCCGGTTTATGCTAAAAAACAAGCCTCGGGCGCGTTTACTGCACGCGAACAGGTTAAAATTTATAGCATTTTGAGCATTAAAAAGGTAGGAAAATATGTACGCACTGTCGGAAAAGGGTGAACGTATACGCGCCATGTTCGGGAGCATAGCACCGCGCTATGATCTGCTGAACAGGCTCCTCTCGCTGGGCATCGACAGACGCTGGCGCCGCTTTGCGGTCGGAAAGATCGGCCTGTCCGGCGCCGGCCGCGTGCTCGACGTGGCGACCGGTACCGGCGACGTGGCCCTGGAGATCGCTTCCCAGACGCCCGCCTCCGTCAGCATCGTCGGGGTCGACTTCTGCCCCGAGATGGTCGATCTGGGGCGCCTCAAGGTGGAGGGATCGCGCTATGCGGACCGGATCACCCTGCAGGTCGCGCCCTGCGAGGAAATCCCGTTCGAGGAGAGGAGCTTCGACGCAGCCACCATCTCGTTTGGCATCAGGAATGTAGTGGACCGGTTCAAGGGGCTCTCCGAGATGCGCCGGGTGCTGAAGGACGGGGGCAGGATCGTGGTCCTGGAGTTCTCCACCCCGACCTGGCCGCTTTTCAGGTCGCTGTACCTTTTCTATTTCCTGAAAATGCTCCCGATGATCGGCGGCGCCTTCTCCAGGTTCAGCGCCTACCGTTACCTGCCCGACTCCGTTTTGGAATTTCCCTCCCGGGAGACCTTCAAGGCGATGTTGATCGAGGTCGGGTTCAAGGATGTGCAGCATTTCGATCTGACCGGCGGCATCGCCACCGTCTACCTCGGGACACGATAACTCAGGTTAAGGTTAAGGTTGAGGATTTAAGGTGTCCCAGCCTCGACCTTACCTTTAACCAGCTTCAGATAGTCCACGTCTACCCCCGATATCCGCTCCCACCATTCACCATTCACCATTCACCATTCACCATTCACCATTCACCATTCACCATTCACGCCTTTAGACTTATTCTGTCGCACCCCTGTGGTTATATGTAGAAAAACAGGGAGGTGCGCCATGATTTACCTGACAAACGACACGCTGGACCAGGCGGTATACTTCGAGATGCGCGGCAGGGAGCCGCGCAGCAACGGCAGCGAACTGCTCTACTTCGGCCTCTTGGGTAACGGGGTGCACGAGGTTGCGGTTACGCTCAGGAGCAGTCGGGGGAGCCTGGAGGTCGTCTTCGGCAGGAGCGACCTGTTCAGCTTCGTGGAGGAGGACGCGCTGCGCAGGATGCTCGGGGAGATGATGGCAGGTGAAACCGTGCATTGAGCTTACTTAAGAAGCCATGCTCACAAGCGAGGGCCTTCAGCAAAGGCTTGGCACCTATCTGCCCCCTTTGCGCACAAACTATCCTGTGGCGGCAATCGCGGATTCTTGATATAACTACCAATGTTCAAAGATCTGACCGATCGGGTTGCGGCCAGCGCAACCCGCTGGTTGCCAGATGTGCAGGAGCATGCCAGGTGCAAACCATAGATTCCCTTTTACGATCGTGCTGCGAGACCTTTGCGGATAGAACGGCCCTGCGCCAGAAGGTTTCCGGGCTCTGGCAGGAGACCAGTTACCGGGAGCTCTGGGAAAGTTCCGGGCGGATCGCGTCCGGTCTCCTCAGGCGGGGTTTCCAGCCGGGCTGGCATGCCGCAATGCTTGCCCCCTCCTCCACCCGCTGGGTCGAGAGCTACCTCGGCATTTTGCGGGCGGGCGGCGTTGTGGTCCCCATCGACAAGGAACTCAAGAGCGCCGAACTGCGCCACATCCTTACGGACTGCGCGGCGCGGGTGATATTCACGGACAGTCTCTACCTGGATACGCTGCTCGAGTGCGTCCCGTCACTGCCGACCCCGGCGAGCATCGTCATGCTGGCCCCCTCGAAGCAGGGTGCCGGCGACCCGAGGACGGCCCAGGCGCTGGAACTGCTCCTGCACGAGTGGCAGGGGCTTGTCACCAGCCACGAGATCCCCCCGGAGCGGGTGGCCCGCATGGAGACCCTGGCGAGCAAGGTGCACCGGCTCTTGAGCACGCCTGCGGCCCCGAAGTCAGCCGAGAACGAGAGCCGGGACCCCTTCTCGCCGACGCGGGCGATCCGCAACGCGATGACCCGGGAGGGAAGGCTTGTCGCGCTCGACGCCATGCTGCACGACTCCCCCATCCCCTCCTCGCAGCGCGGCGCTGCCGACACGGCCGTGATCCTCTACACCTCGGGAACGACCGGGCGCTCCAAGGGGGCGATGCTCTCCCACGGCAACATCGTCTCCAACCTGCTGGGGGCGGCCAGCCACTTCCGCCTGGACGACACCATGCACACGCTCTCCTTCCTCCCGATCAACCACGTCTTTGAGCAGGTGACCGGCGTACTGCTCCCGCTCTCCCTGGGGGGGAAGGTCTCCTTCGCGGAGTCGCTGAAGAAGCTTGGGGAGAACCTTTCAGAGGTGAAGCCGACCTTTCTGCTCGGCGTCCCCGCCGTCTACAAGATGATCCTGGATCGGATTCTTAAGAAGGTCGGGTCGAAGAAGCTCTCGCAGCTGCTCTTCGCCATCCCGGTCACCCGGCCGCTGGTCACCTCGAAGGTGAAGCGGGCGTTCGGGGCGGGCACGGTCTTCGTCAGCGGGGGTGCCGCGCTTGATCCGGCGATCGCCACGGGCCTGCACAGCTTCGGCATTTCGGTCTACCAGGGGTACGGCATCACGGAGACCTCCCCGGTGATCGCAGCCGAGCAGCCGGACGGCACGAGACTTGGCACCGTGGGCCGGGCGCTCCCCGAGGTGCAGGTCCGCATCGGCTCCCCGAACGAGGACCAGGTCGGCGAGATTCTGGTCAAGGGGCCCAATGTGATGCAGGGGTACTACAACAATCCGCAGGCGACCGCCGAGGTGCTTCAAGACGGCTGGTACCGGACCGGCGACCTGGGCCGGATCGACGCGGACGGCTACCTCTCCATCTGCGGCAGGGTGAAGAACCTGATCGTCACCCCCAACGGGAAGAACGTCTACCCGGAAGAGGTCGAAAACGAGCTCCTGAAGAGCCCGTACATCGCTGAGGTGATGGTGTACGGCCACCGGGTGGGGTCCGTAGCGGAGGAGGTGCATGCGGTCATCTACCCGAACCAGGAGGAGCTTGACAACCTGGCCGGCAGGCGCGGCAAGGACGTTTTGTCCGTGGCTGACCTGGAGCGGCTGATCAGGGACGAGG
>DATCHY010000154.1:0-3461 GCA_036508065.1 Geomonas sp.
AAAGCAGGTAGCTAAGCGGAGCGAACAGGTAGTCCCTGAGCCAGGTGGAGAGGGAAATATGCCAGCGCCGCCAGAAATCGGCGAAGGAGTCGGCGCGATAGGGGGAGTCGAAGTTCTTCGGGATGACGAAGCCGAACATGAGGCAAAGCCCGATAGCCATGTCCGAGTAGGCGCTGAAATCGAAGTAGATCTGCAGGGCGTAAGCGAACAGCCCGTACCAGGCATCGAGGGCATGGATCGACCCCGCGTTGAAGCAGGTATCGGCGACCTTGCCGCAGGGGTCGGCCAGGAGGACCTTCTTGGCGAGCCCCAGGCACATGAACGAGGCGCCGCGGACGAATTTCTCTGAGGTGTGGGTGCGGGAGACGAGTTGCCCCGCGATCTCCTGGTAACGTACGATGGGACCGGCGATCAGTTGCGGGAAGAGCGAGACGTAGCAGGCGAAATCGGTGAAACTCCGGGTGGCACGGACCTTTCCCTGCTGCACGTCGATGGTGTAGCTCACCATTTTGAAGACGTAGAAGCTGATGCCGAGAGGTAGGGCGATACGCATGAAGCCTTCCTGCTGGAGCTGTCCCAACCCGAGCGCGCCGAGCATGGCGTTGTAGTTGTCGAGGCCGAAATTGAAGTATTTGAAGAAGATCAGCAGGGAGAGGTTGGCGGCGATGGAGAGCCAGAACGCGCTCTTCTGGGTCGGGCTCATCGGGTCGTCCTCGTCGCGCAACTGGACTGCACCGGATCTCGCCTGGCCGGGGTGCCAGGTCATCACCAGGGCGCAGTAGTAGCTGACCAGTGTGGAGCCGAAGAGCAGCAGGACGAAGTAGGGATTGGCCCAGCCGTAGAACAGGTAGCTCGTCAGGGTGAGGGCAAGGTTCCTGCCGCGCTTGGGGGCCGCGTAATAGAGCGCGAGAGAAGCGGGGAGGAACAGGAACAGGAAAATGAAGGAGCTGAACACCATCTGGCAATCACCTATATGGGAAACTTTAAATCAATCTGAACCGGCAGCAGTTTGCCACAAAAACGCACAAAATTCACAAAAAAAATACCTTTGCAGAAGGAAGCAATAGATTCTCTAGGCGGGTCTTTCTGGATAGACGCCAATTGGGAGACGCGCTCCTAGCACGCGGAGATCCCGATGTGGACAGCCTACGGAACTTCTGATACAATTTCGCCTGTGCTTACCGGAGGTTGTATGCCAACCATCAGCATGTTTATGGGATTCTCGTCGCGATCTTTTTTGAAGAAAGTGAACGTCATCATCTTCCCCACATTCACGTTCGATATTCTGGCGAGAAGGCATCAATTGCAATTGAAGACGGAAGAATACTGGCCGGTGCCTTTCCACCGAAGCAGCTGAAAATGGTACAAGCCTGGATTGAGATTCATAAGGATGAACTGCTTGCCGACTGGGAATTGGCCGTATCTGGAGAAGAGCCATTCCGCATCGCGCCACTGCAGTAGGAGAGAAAATGGAACCCTTGCTGGATGTTGTGCAAGTTAGAGCAACAGCGGACTACCTGCTGTATTTGAAATTTGAGAATGGCGAAGACAGAGTCTTTGATATGGGCCCCTATCTGGAAAAACGACCCTTTGTCAGGTTGAAAGGGTCCCCCCTGTTTGTCTTGGCGAGAGTCGATTATGGGACCGTCGTCTGGCCAGGCAACATCGATATAGCGCCAGAAACTCTCTATTAATACTCGAAGCTCTGGCAGGAGTGATCGCAGAAAGAGACTTTACATGTTTTTGTACGCATGGTCGGTTCCCCAAGAATCCAGCCATTCCAAGACCTCATCATTTGGCACGATCTTCCCGTTAGTGCGATACTCCTCCCAACGATCACTGGTTTCCTGCTTGAATCGCTCAGAGAAATTAGAATTCTTTTTGTGCATTTTGCGCCTTTTTGTGGCCAAATGTATTTAGGTTTCACTGGATTTTAACCGCAGGCGCATCATCCGCGGTCCATTTGGTATTACCCTGCCAGCTTCCTGTCGATGGCATCGATCAGGTCTCCCACATCCTTCAAGGCCCGGATGTCTTTGGCGTTGAACCTGATGTCGAAGCCCATCTCGACGGCGACGATCAGGTTCATGTGTGAGAGCGAATCCCAGCCGTCGATATCGTCAGCGGTGGTCTCCCTCGCTATTTCAATCGCATCGTCGTCGAAAACCTGGCAGAAAATCTCGTTCAGCTTCGTTATGGTATCCATCGGCTAATCCTCCTCCATCGTTGAAATGTCGCCCGCGTCGGTGCCAAGGTATCGGGCCTTCAGGACGCGGCGCATGATTTTTCCGCTCTTGTTCTTGGGGATCTTGTCGATGACGTGAATCTCCTGGGGTGTGGCGATTGTGGAAACCTTGTTGGAGATGTAGAGCCTGATCTTCAGGTCCAGTTGCGGCGAGTACTCACACTTGTCGTGCAGCGAGATGTAGGCGACCACCTTCTCGAACAGCAGCTCGTCCGGCGCGCCGATGACGCCCGACTCGGCGATCTCGGGGATCTCCAGGAGGGCGCTCTCGACCTCGAAGGGGCTCACCAGATGGCCGGCGGTGTTGATGACGTCGTCGCTTCTGCCGAGAAACCAGTAGTAGCCGTCCGGGTCGCGGTAGGCGGTGTCGCCGGAATAGTAGTAGCCGCCGCGGAACTTCTGACGGTAAACCTCTTCGTTATTGAGATAGGTGGCGAACATGGAGGGCCAGCCCGGCCTGACGCAGAGGTTGCCCTGCTCCCCGTCGGGGACCGGGGAGCCGTCGTCTGCGATGATCGCGGCCTCGATCCCCGGTGCCGGTTTACCCATGGAGCCGGGGCGCACCTCAAGGCCGGGGCGGTTGGAGATCATGATGGCGCCCGTTTCGGTCTGGAACCAGGTGTCGTGAATCTCCTTGCCGAAGGTGCGGCGCGCCCAGTGGATGACCTCGGGGTTGAGCGGTTCGCCCACGCTGAAGATGTGCTTGAGAAGCGACAGATCGCGATTGGCGAACAGCTCGGGTTCTTCCCTAAGCAGCATCCGGAGCGCCGTCGGAGCGGAGTACCAGACCGTCACCTTCTCCTTTTCCAGGATGTTGAACCAATGCTCAGCGTTGTAACCGCCGCCGAAATGGATCTGCGTGACACCGATGCTCCAGGGGCCGATGATCCCGTAGGAGGTCCCGGTCACCCACCCCTGGTCGGCCGTGCACCAGTAGATCTCGTCCTCGGTGAGCTGCAGGATCTCCCGCGCCGTCTGGTTTTGGGAGAGTACGCTGCGGTGCAGGTGCTGCACACCCTTGGGTTTGCCGGTGGAGCCCGAGGTGTAGTGGAGCACCGAGGGCGTTTCAGCGCTGGTCAGGGGGGCGGCGAACTCCGCGGAAGCCTCGCGCATCAGTTGTCCGTAGCTTAGGATGTCGTCGGTCTGGTGTTCGTCGATGTCCGCGACGATAATGTAGCGCAGGTGAGGCAACTGGTCGCGGACGCGGGCAAGCTTC
>DATCHY010000155.1:0-7047 GCA_036508065.1 Geomonas sp.
CGGCATGCCGGAAGGGGGCGAGGCATCCGAGGCGAGCGCCACGGTGCCGATCAACCCCTACGGCACCTCCAAGCTCATGAGCGAGTGGATGCTGCGGGACGCGGCCTTCGCCCACGGCTTTTCCTACGTTGCCCTGCGCTACTTCAACGTGGCGGGCGCCGACCCGCAGGCGCGGATGGGACAGCGCACGCCGGAAGCGACCCACCTGATCAAGGTCTCCTGCCAGGCCGCGCTCGGCATGCGTGACTCGGTCTCCATCTTCGGCACCGACTACGATACCCCGGACGGCACCGGTGTCCGGGACTACATCCACATCGAGGACTTGGCCGCCGCGCATCTCTACGCGCTTGCCTATCTCGAGAAGGGGGGCGCCTCCACTACGATCAACGTCGGCTACGGCCGTGGCGAGAGCGTGCGTGAGGTGATCGAAGTGGTGAAAAAGGTGAGCGGCGTGGACTTCCCGGTCCACGAGGCGCCGCGCCGCCCGGGCGACCCGGCCAACCTGGTGGCGGGTGCCGAGAGGATCCGGTCCCTGCTCGGCTGGTCCCCGTCCTACGCGGACCTGACCACCATCGTGTCGGACGCCTGGCGCTGGGAAAAGAAACTGTTCGAAGCGCGCTAGTTCGCACGGTTCGGTACCAAGGGGGACGCATGATAAGAAGCATGACAGGTTACGGCAAGGGGGAATCCGCCTACGCGGGAGGCAGGATCATCGTCGAGCTGCGCTGCGTGAACCACCGCTACGGCGAGGTCACGGTGAAGCTCCCCCGCGCGCTCATGCAGTTCGAAAACGAGATCAAGAAGCGGGTGGCCGAGAGGCTCTCCCGCGGCAAGATAGATGTCTTCATCCAGGTGGAAGGCGCCCCCGGCTCCCTCGGTGTTCCGACCGCGAACCTGCCGCTGGCCCGCAGCTACTACCGGGCCCTTTCCGCTATCCGGGAGGCGCTCGGGCTCGGTGAGGAAGTGAGCCTTGCCCTGCTCGCTTCGCAGCGGGACGTCATCACCGTGACGGCCGAGGCGGAGGCGCCGCTCGAGGAGATGCCCCAGGAACTGCTGGCAGCTCTGGAAGACGGGCTGGGCCGGGTGGACGAGATGCGGCTCTTCGAGGGGGAATCGCTCCTTGCCGACTTCATGAAACGCCGGGAGCTCCTCAGGGAGCTGATCGCCCGGGTGGCGGCGCGCTCGCCCTTCGTCGTTGCCGAATACGCGGCGCGGCTCAAGGAGAGGATCCTGGCGCTTTGCTCCGAGAGCGGCCTTCCCGAGGAGCGGATCGCGCTCGAAGTGGCGCTCTTGGCGGACAAGTGCGACATCACGGAGGAACTGGTCAGGCTGGAGAGCCACCTGCGCCAGTTCGACGAGACGCTCGGCAGGGCCGAACCGGTGGGACGCAAGCTCGATTTCCTGCTCCAGGAGATCAACCGCGAGGTGAACACGATCGGCTCCAAGGCGAACGACGCGGAGATCGCGGCGAGCGTCGTGGAACTGAAGGGCGAGCTGGAAAAGATCCGCGAACAGGTGCAAAACATCGAGTAACGGGACGACACGTCCCCAGAGGGAACGCATGAAACGTGAAGGTGTACTCTTTGTCATATCGGCCCCCTCCGGCGCCGGCAAGACCTCGCTCTGCAAGGAAATAATTGACATTTTCCCCAACTTGCGGCATTCTGTCAGCTACACGACGCGCACTCCCCGCCCCGGCGAGGTGCACGGGCGTGATTATTTTTTTGTGGGGCAGGACGAGTTTTCCCGTATGGTTTCCGCCGGCGAGTTCGCCGAGTGGGCCGAGGTGCACGGCAACCACTACGGTACCTCGCTCTCCACCCTCAAGGAGTGCCGCTCGAAGGGGATCGACCTGATCCTCGACATCGACTGCCAGGGAGCCCAGCAGCTCAAGGGGCGCTTCGACGGCGGCGTCTACATCTTCGTGCTCCCGCCCAGCATCGCTGAACTGCGGCGCCGGCTCGACAGCCGCTGCTCCGACACCGAAGAGGTCATCGAGCGCAGGATCAACAATGCCGCCGCCGAGATCAAAGAGGCGCGCTGGTACGACTACATCATCGTGAACGACAAGTTTTCCGAGGCGGTGGAGCAGCTGAAAAGCGTGCTGATCGCCGAGCAGTGCAGGGCTTTCCGGGTGATCCAGGGCATCTCCTCGACCTTCGACATCTGAGTAGAATATTTCCAAGTTACCATGACAAAGGGGTGTTATTATGGCAAGGGTTACCGTAGAAGACTGTCTGGAGAAGGTGGATAACCGCTTCCTCCTCGTCATGCTCGCATCCAAAAGGGTGAAGCAGCTTTTCAAGGGCGCTCGCCCGCTCATCGACAACAAGGCGCTCAACAAGAACGTGGTCGTCTCCTTGAGAGAGATCGCCGCCGGCAAGATCGGCTGCGAGATCGGCACCAAAAAGGGCCGTTAATTTAGATCGAAGGGGGGACGGCTGTGCGTCTCCCCTTTTTTTACGCTCGGCTTGGGGCTAATGGCTAAAGGGGAACAGCCCCGGGTCCGTTAGCCCCTTCTTTTTCTGGAAAAAATGACTTCATGATACGACTGAACGACATACTCGATAAGGTGGCCTCCTACAACCCCGGCTGCGACCTGGACATGGTGCGAAAGGCCTACGTCTTCTGCGCCAAGGTGCACCAGGGGCAGACCCGGCTCTCCGGCGAGCCCTATCTGATCCACCCGATGGAGGTGGCCGGCATCCTGGCCGAGCTGCGCCTGGACGTCGCCACCGTCGTGACCGGGCTTCTGCACGACACGGTCGAGGACACCCTGACCACGCACGAGGAGCTGGAGTCGATGTTCGGCGCCGAGGTGGCGCGGCTGGTCGACGGCGTCACCAAGATCGGCAAGATCCATTTCAAGACCAAGGAGGAGAGCCAGGCGGAGAACTTCCGCAAGATGCTGCTCGCCATGGCCAACGACATCAGGGTCATCCTGGTGAAGCTCGCGGACCGGCTCCATAACATGCGGACCCTGCAGTACCAGCCGGAGGCGAAGCAGCGCGCCATCGCCAAGGAGACCCTGGACATCTACGCGCCGATCGCGAACCGGCTCGGCATCTCCTGGGTCAAGGGCGAGCTGGAGGACCTCTCCTTCCGCTACCTGGAGCCGCAGCTCTACTACGATCTCGCCTCCAAGGTCGCCAAGAAGAAGCAGGAGCGCGAGTCGTACGTGACGAGCGTCAAGAACATCATCAAGAACCAGCTCGAAGAGCACGGCATCAAGGGGGAGGTCTCCGGGCGCTCCAAGCACCTCTACTCCATCTACCGCAAGATGCAGAGCCGCAACCTGGAGATCGACGAGATCTACGACCTGATCGCCATCCGGGTGTCGGTTGACGACATCCGGGAGTGCTACGAGGTGCTCGGCATCATCCACTCCACCTGGAAACCGATTCCCGGCCGCTTCAAAGACTACATCGCCATGCCGAAGGGAAACATGTACCAGTCGCTGCACACCACGGTGATCGGCCCCTACGGCGAGCGGATGGAGGTGCAGATCAGGACCACCGAGATGCACCGGGTGGCCGAGTCGGGGATCGCCGCGCACTGGAAGTACAAGGAAGGGAAGGGGTACGACGAGAAGGAAGTGAAGCGCTTCACCTGGCTGCGTCAGCTTCTGGAGTGGCAGCAGGAACTGGACGACTCCAAGGAGTTCATGGACACCGTCCGGGTCGAGCTGTTTCCCGAGGAGGTCTTCATCTTCACCCCCAAGGGGGACGTGAAGGGGTTTCCCAAGGGGTCGACGCCCATCGATTTCGCCTACAGCGTGCACACCGACGTGGGGCACCGCTGCGTCGGCGCCAAGGTGAACGGGAAGCTGGTCCCCCTGAAGTACGAGCTCAAGACCGGCGACATCGTCGAGGTGATCACCTCGCCGCACCACACCCCGAGCAAGGACTGGCTGAAGATCGTCAAGAGCTCCCGGGCGCGCAACAAGATCAGGGCCTGGGTGAAGACCGAGGAGCGCCTGAGAAGCATCACGCTCGGGCGCGAAATCTGCGAGAAGGATTTCCGCCGCTATTCGCTCAACTTCGGCAAGCTGCAGAAAACCGGCGAGCTGAAAAGGATGGCGGTCGAGTTCGGCTTCGTGGCCGAGGACGACCTGATGGCCTCGGTCGGTTACGGCAAGCTCTCCAGCAACCAGATCCTCTCCAGGCTGATCCCGGCGGAGAAGCTCGAGGCCGCCCAGGAAAGGAAGGAGACGCGGATCGGCAAGGTGATCGAGCGGCTCAAGGGGAAGTCCTCCAGCGCGATCCAGATCGACGGCGTCGAGGACATACTGGTGCGCTTCGGCAAGTGCTGCAACCCGCTTCCCGGCGACGAGATCACCGGTTTCATCACCCGCGGGCGCGGCGTCACGGTGCACACCGCCGACTGTCCCTTCGCCGCGGCGCAGGAGCCGGAGCGCCGCATCGAGGTGGCCTGGAACAAGGGGCGAAAGAGCGCGCTCCCGGTGAAGATTCGGGTGGTCTGCAACGACGAGAAGGGGATCCTGGCCCATATCGCCACGGCGATCACCAACTGCGAGGCGAACATTTCCAGCGCCTCCATCCAGAGCACGCTGGACAAGAGGGGCGAGAACCTGTTCGAGGTGGACGTGACCGACCTGGACCACCTGAAAAAGGTGTTCGCCGCCGTCATGAAGGTGAAGGGAGTCATCAAGGTGGAGCGCCTGAAGCATTAGGGCAATTCTGGTAAATAATTTTCAGGAGGAAGCATGAAAAAGGTGATCATCAGCACCGATCAGGCGCCCAAGGCGATCGGGCCGTATTCGCAGGGGGTGAAGGCTGGAGGGTTTCTCTTTCTTTCCGGCGCCATCGCGCTCGATCTTGCGACCGGGGAGATGTGCGGGGGTGGCATAGCCGCCGAGACGGAACTGGTCATGAAGAACATCGCGGCGCTTCTGGCGGCGTCGGGGCTTGGCTTCGGGGACGTGGTGAAGTGCGTCATCTACCTGGCAAACATGGGGGATTTCACTACCGTGAACGCCATCTACGGGCGTCATTTCACCGAGCAGGCACCCGCCCGGGTAACCGTCGAGGTGCAGGGACTGCCGCGCGGGGCTCTGGTGGAAATAGAGGCGACCGCCTGCTGCGGGTAGCTGAGGCAAAAAATAAAGCCGCTGGCGCATGGAGCGCCGCGGCTTTAATAACCTTGCAGAGAAGTCCTGGTCTAAAGGGCCTTCGTCACGTGTCCGGAGCGGATGCAGCGTGTGCAGACCTTGATGCTCCTGACGGTACCGTTCCTCACGGCCTTGATCTTCTGAAGGTTCGGACGCCAAATCTTAGGGGTCTTGTTGTTGGCGTGGCTGACGTTATGACCGAAGCTAGGGCCTTTTCCGCATATCTCGCATATTCTGGACATTTCTTTGTACCCTCCGGAGTTTACTGAAGTCGTAAGTTATATCAGAGGAAACCCATCGATGCAAGCAAAAATTGCCGGCGTCGCTTCGTTTCCCAAGGTCTTAAAGGTGCAATCATGAGTTTGTTGAAAGGGCTGTTTTCGTTGCTGGTGCTGGCGCTGCTGGTCCTGAGTGTCCTCTTCGTCGACTTTGTCTACAAGACCTTTTCGCTTTCGCAGCGCGAGGTGCGCACCGACGCCATCGTGGTCCTGGCCGGCGGGCGGGGCAGGGTCGAGGAGGGGGTGAAGCTGTACCGGGAAGGGAAGGGGCGCCAGTTGTTCCTGATCGGGGTAGATCCGCTGGTGAAGAAGGGGGAGCTTTTCCAGGGTGAGGGCGCCGAGGATGTTTTCCTTGAGAAGGCTTCCCGCAACACGCTGGAAAACGCCATCTTCGCGCGCGACCTGCTGACCAGGCACAAGGTGAACTCCATCACGCTGATCACCTCGCGCTACCACATGAAACGCGCCACGCTCATCTTCCGCAACGCGCTCGCCAAGGATGTCGCGATCTATCCGCACCCGGTCGATTCCCGGAACCTCAAGGAGGACTGGTGGATACACGGCGGGAGCTTCAAGCTCCTCTTCTCGGAGTTCTACAAGTACTGCATGTTCCGGTTCTTCTTCCTGCTGGCGCCGGGCGAGCTGCGGCCGCTTCCAGGCGGATCTTAGGGGAAAGGCCGGCCGGGCTGTGAAGTCCGATGTCTGGGGGTAGAGACGCGGTGACGGGGGTATGGAGGCGCATGCAGTACGTCCCTAGCTGTAACGCAGGCGATACCCGCTTGGTAGAGACGCATTGCATGCGTCTCGTCTGACTCACCGGGTTCAGTCGCCAGTAGCTGGAATTAATAATTGATTTCTGTATAATAATTCGGTAGCTTCATGCATGGCAAACGAAGGGAGAGGCGCTATGGGACCACTGGCTGAAAATAAAGATGAACATTTCACCTATGGTGATTATCTCAAGTGGGATGACTCTGAGCGTTGGGAACTGATTGACGGCATCGCCTACAACATGACGCCGGCGCCTTCGCGCTTCCATCAGCAAGTTTCAATCGAATTGTGCTTTCAGCTTGTCAATCATCTGCGGGATACGACCTGTAAAGTATACGCCGCTCCTTTTGATGTACGCCTGCTGGAGGCCGATGAGGCGGATGAATCAGTCACAACGGTTGTCCAGCCTGATATCAGTGTGATCTGCGACCCTTCCAAACTCGACGACAGGGGCTGCAAGGGATCCCCCGATCTCATAGTGGAAATTTTGTCACCTGCAACCGCCCGCAAGGATTGGAAGGAAAAATTCCTGCGCTATGAGAGGGCAGGGGTAAGGGAATACTGGATAGCCGATCCGTCCGGGAAAACAGTCACGGTGTTCAAGCGTTCCGACGCTGGGCTATTCGGCAGGCCGGATGTCTACGGCGAGGAGGAGCGGATAAGGGTCGGTATTTTAGAGGACTTGGAGATTGATCTGCAGTCTGTTTTCATGGAGTAGTGAAATGTTACCTTCTTAGGCAGCGCGGAACCACACCTCCCAGTGCTGGAACGAAAGAAGGGACGTAACTATTCAGCACCCGAATTCACCCGCTGGTCCAAGTGCGTGATAGGTGTTATTCCGGCAGCATGAATTGAGGTGACTTGCCC
>DATCHY010000156.1:0-6107 GCA_036508065.1 Geomonas sp.
TGCTTCGGGATGCGGGTCTCATCAAGCATAAACTTGGTGTTCATAGCCACTCCTTTTGTAAACCATTATTGAATAACATTGCACGGCAGTTTGGGACTCTCTGTTTGGCGCTCTCTTAGTTGCGGACTTCCTGGTTTCGGGCTCTCTCTGATCGCGTCAGAAAACCTAAAGCGTTGCTTCAGGGGATGCCGGGCAACTGTTCAGCCCAAAAGCTCCTGCAGCTTCCCGCCGATATCTTCCTCGCGGATCAGCGACTCCCCGATCAGGAAGGCGTGCACGCCCTTCTCCGTCAGGCGGACGATCTCGTCGCGGCGGGTTATGCCGCTCTCGGCGACGATGATGCGCCCCGGCGGCACCAGGGCTGCGAGCCTCTCGGAGGTGGAGATGTCGACGACGAAACTGCGCAGGTCGCGGTTGTTGATCCCTATCATGCGGCAATCCGTCTCCAGCGCGGTTTCAAGCTCGTTCTCGTCGTGCACCTCCAGGAGGACGTTGAGTGACAGCTCCCGGGCAATGGCCGCGAAGTCGCGCAACTGGGAAAGCTCCAGCATGGCGGCGATGAGCAGTATGGCGTCGGCTCCGGCGGCCCTCGCCTGGTAGATCTGGTAGGGATCGAAGATGAAATCCTTGCGCAAAAGCGGCAGACTCACCTGCTCGCGGATCAGCGACAGGTAGCTCAGATGCCCCAGGAAAAAGTGCTCGTCCGTCAGCACCGAGAGGCAGCTGGCGCCGTTTGCCTGGTAAATCCGGGCGATCTCCAGAGGATCGAAATCGGCCCGGATCACTCCCTTCGAGGGGGACCCCTTCTTCACCTCGGCGATGATCGGCGTCCAGCCGGAACCGCAGGCGTTGAGAAGCGCGGCCTCGAAGCCGCGCGGCTGGTCCTCCAGGCAGGAGAGGCGTGCCATGATCTCGGCAATCGGCGACGCACCCTTCTCCCGGGCAAGCTCCCCGGTCTTGTAATCGACGATTTTCTTCAGCACATCCGGCATCTGGCTCATCGTGCGGCGGTTCCTTTTAAAAACGTGAATGGTGAATGGTGAATACACCGCAGTCAGCACCTCCCTCACCCCTGCCCCTCTCCCGGAGGGCGAGGGGATCTTTGGAGGCGCCAGGATATTGCAGACTGCACAAATGAATCTTCGCAGGCGCGAGGGTTAGAGGGATTCCATCAACGACGGCTACCCCGCCTCGTTGGTGAGCGCGACCAGCCGCGCCAACTGCGCGGCGGCCCTGCCGGAATCTATCGCCTCGGCCGCCTGCTGCAAACCGTCCATGACTCCGGTGGCCTTTCCTGCTGCAACGAGGGAAAAAGCGGCATTCAGAAGCACGATCCGCCTCCTGGCGCCGTCGCAGCCGGAGAGAATCTCGTTCACGATGACTGCGTTGCCGGCGGCATCGCCGCCGTGCAGCTCGGCCATGGCGCAACGCTCCAGACCGAAGTCCTCGGGGGAGATCAGCCTCACCTCGACACCCGCCGGGGTCACCTCTGCGATCCGGGTCCCGCCGGTCAGGGTGATCTCGTCCATGCCGTCCAGGCCGTGCACCACGAACCCCCTCCTGCAGCCGAGCTTTTTCAGCACGTAGGCGAGCTTCTCCACCAGGTCCTCCCGGTAGACGCCGAGCACCTGGCAGTCAGCGCCGGCCGGGTTGGTCAGGGGTCCCAGGATGTTGAAGATGGTCCGGATCCCGATCTCGCGCCTGGGGCCTATGGCGTGCTTCATGGCGCCGTGCAGCGCCGGTGCGAAAAGGAATCCGATCCCGACCTCGGCGATGCTCCGCTCCACCGTTTCGGGGGTTATGTCCAGGTTCACGCCGAGCGCCTCCAGCACGTCCGCGCTGCCGCAGGACGACGAGACCGCGCGGTTTCCGTGCTTGGCGACCTTGACGCCGCAGGCGGAGACCACGAAGGCGACCGTCGTTGAGATGTTGAAGCTGTTGGTGCCGCTGCCACCGGTGCCGCAGGTGTCCAGGATGGTCTCACGGTCCAGGTTGATGTCGTCGCGGTCCATGCCGAGCACGCTCTTTCCGACCCGGATCGGCAGAGCCCGGTCGCGCATGACCCGTGCCGCGCCGGTGATCTCATCGACCGTCTCGCCTTTCATTCTGAGCGCCGTGATGAAGGAGGCGATCTGCGCGGGCGTGGCGCCCCCCGACATGATCTGGTCCATCACCTCGATCATCTCAGATTCGCTGAGATCGTCCCGCTCGACTACCCGTGCTATTGCCTTGCGTATCATGACAGCTCCTTAGCTAAAGAAAATGCCGTCTTTTTCGACATCTCCAGGAAATTGCTGAAAAGTTCCCTGCCGTGCTGGGTCAGGATGGACTCCGGGTGGAACTGGACGCCCCAGATCGGAAGGGTGCGGTGCCGCATACCCATGATCTCCCCCTCCTCGACCCACGCGGTCACCTCCAGCTCCTCGGGAAGCGTTTCCCGCTCCACGACGAGCGAGTGGTAGCGGGTCGCCTGGAAGGGGTTGGGGAGCCCGGCGAAGAGACCCTGCCCGTCATGCAGGATGGGAGAGGTCTTGCCGTGCATGAGGGTCGCGCTCTTAACGATCCTGCCGCCGAAGGCGTAGCCTATCGACTGGTGCCCGAGGCAGACCCCGAGGATGGGAATCCGGCCGGCAAAATGACGCACCACCTCGACGGAGATGCCGGCCTCCTCGGGCGAGCAGGGACCGGGCGAGATGACGATGCGCTCCGGCGCGAGCGCCTCGATCTCGGCGATGGTGATCTTGTCGTTGCGAAAGACCCGCACCTCCTCACCCAGCTCGCCCAGGTACTGGACGATGTTGTAGGTGAAGGAGTCGTAGTTATCTATCATTAGTAACATAATTAGCCTAAACCCCTGGAAAACAAGTTTATTTCAGTCACGCCGGCAATTGCGTACCCGCGACGATACCCGCTTTATCCTGTGACACCCTTATTGATAACCGATGATACCACCGGGCAATATAGTTGATTTGTCTCCCAAACTCAAGTGATTCTGCATACAAAAAGGATTCTGTGAGGCTGAAGGGACATCCTTTGCAGGCACATGCAAGAAGTACGGTTCAGGCCATTGAGCAAGCACCCTTTAAGCAGATCCACACGGTCGTCCTCAATAAATGCCCAGATATGAGCACCTTCGGCTTCGCCCTAGCGTAGCAGACGATCCCGGGCGCTCTTCATACCGTTGAATATGGCTCGTGCAACGTCATCGGGGAAAAACGCCGGCAGTTCGCTTGCTACCTGCGCGATCACCGAATCCATCTTGTCCAGAAGTTCCTTGATAATAGCCTCCATTTCATCAGCCGGGAACCGGCAGGCCTGAGCCGTTGACAGCCAATGGCGGTAAAGTATCTCGTCCCAATGATAATGGTCCCTTTCCCTCTGACCGCCATTCCGGAGCGGGATTCTCACCCGCTTGATTACGCGACCTTGCCCGGCCGCACTGGAGCTCTGACCCCTTAGGCCTCATTGACCCAGCTCTGCCCCCTTAGGCCTCACCACAGAGGGACACTGAGGAAATTTTAAAGGCTAACTTTTTTGTGTTTTAAGTACTATCAGTTTTTAGATTTTCCTCTGTGTACCTCTGTGGTGAGGCTTTATGCTTCTGGTTGTTGAATAATTATTCTTTATGAGCCAAAAAAGGACAGGCATCTCTCGATACCTGTCCCTTTCCACTCCTGTCGTGTCTTGCCTCTTGCAGCCCCCTGCGCCACTTTCAGAAACTGTAAGCCAGCTTCAGGGAAAAAAGGTCCGATCGCGAGTCCGGCTGGAAAGCCAGGCTGTTCTGGATCACCACACCCTTTGGCACGGTGGCGGTCCTGCTGGTGGCAACCTTCGCGGACTGACCAAACACCATACCTTCGTACTCGAAACTGACGGCAAAGGCGCCCAACTTGACACCGCCCTCGGCAAAACCGGAGAGTTCCGATTTCGGCTCGGTGACCACGTCGCTAAATCCCGCGTCGGAGAGACTCACGTGGGTCCTCGTGTAGAGAGGAACCAGCGCTCCCCCTTTCAGAAACATCGTGTAGCCGGTCGTCTTCAACTCGCCCATCACCCCGGCCTTGGCGTAGAAACTGTTCCAGTCCTCGCGGGAGCGGGTCCTGACCCAGAACCTGTGGCCCACTGCCGCGAATGGCTCGAAGGTCAGGGTTTCCATGGCCGTGAGTTTTATTCCGACAGCAACCTCCTCTTTGGTGCCGAGGTAGGAGGTGTCCGTCTTCAGCGGGGTCGTCCCCGTCACGTCGTGCCCGTCGTAATCCAGGTTGCCCCCCCACACCTCGACAACCTCGGCAACCGACAGCGCCGACACCTCGTCCCTTCTTGAGATACCGGCGCCGTGCATGAAGCCCTTTTCCTTCACGAAGGAGCTGCCGTTTAGCTTCTCGTCCCAGGTGAACCAGCCGGACTTGAGATACACGGAGGTCTCGCCGGCTAGGGCCGGCTGGGCGCGGCTGCCGGCAACGAATGCCGCGATTATCGCAAATGCCTTTAAGCTGCGGACCAGTGTCGTGGTTTTCATGGTTAAATCCCCCAGTCGGTTCGTTTAACCAGTAACTACAACTTTTGGTCCAACTTTGGCGCGACCCATTAAAAAGGGATTAACACGCTGAAATAGGGTGACTATTTCCGCAGCACAGCTCTGCAAACGGATACCAGCGTCACAATAGCCGGTGCCAAGCAGTTGCACAGCAGCTGTGGCCGGCGAAAGAATCTAGCGTAGTATCGGTAGGTTATCGGATGTTCAACCCGCTGAACAGAATTGCGGATATTGAACAGGATCAGAGGCGGGATTCCAGGGGGGCATTCTCAATAACCGGGGACGGTTGCCACTGTTAGCCTGACTCAAGACAAGCAAATAACCATTTGCCACGGAGAGCATCTGAGAACTTCGGAGAAACACTTTCGAGCTGTGCAAATCCAGTACAGTGCCTGGTGCCCAACGGGTATTACAGGTTTAACCTTATGACGTCGGATTTGTTATATTTCCTCAGATTTTCTCCGTGGCAAATGGTTCAGCTTTGTCTTTTAGCATCTTCCTGACGATTAACGCTGATCAGCAGCCAACCACCCATCTCTCAAGGTAAACCTGTGCCTACCCCCTTTTCTCCTTGACTCGATGATCTCAACACTTTAATATCTGCCGCTGAAGATATTTTTTGTTTGCCATAAAGAGAGGAGGGTATTATGCAATTGAAACAGCTACAGGGAGGTTGCCTCCTGGTTCTAGCGCTGGGCATTTCGGCGTGCGGTACAGGCGGAGGCGGAGGTGTCACCATAACGCCGGTGCAGGGCAAGGTGTCCCAGGGGCCGGTGCAGGGTGCGACCATCTTCGCGGACCGGCTGAACTCCGGCACGCGTTCGGTAATGGACGGCGACGAGGTGAACGCCACCACCAAGGCAACGGGAATCTACGACATCGGCGTACCCAGCAATTACGGCGACTACCTCCTCGTTTCCCAGGGAGGCACCGACACCATCACCGGCAAGGCCGCCATGCAGATGATGGCCCCCCCGGGAGCCGCCAACGTCACCCCGCTCACCACCATGGTGGCGCTGGTGCCCGCCGATCAGCAGCTAGCCGTCAAGGCGCTGATTCAGGCATCCGGGATCAGCTTCGACGCCGACATATCCACGAACGCCACCCCTGCCGCCTTGTTCCTGGCCAAAAGCATCGAGACGGCCATCGAGACGCTAGGTAAGACCATCGACCCGAGTGGAACTCTGCTCACCGGCGCCCAGCTTTGCGACGTGCAGCAGAAGGCCCTGAGCGCGATCGCCGCCACGGTAGCGTCCCAGCCGAACCTGCTTACCACGGCCACTCTGCAAGCCGCCATCTCCACGGGGATCACCAACGCCATACCGGCCATAGTAGCCGGCAATGACGGCGTCACCGTGAATAGCGCTGATATCGCCACCATCGCGACTGCGGTCTCCAACACGGTCACCACCGTCGCGACCAGCATGGGAAGCGCAACCGGCACTTTCGGCACCACCACCACGGTCACCGAGGCTCTCCAGTTTCCTCCAGCGACCCAAAGCGCCATCGATACCGCGGTCACGGCCAACGCCGGCACCGCAGCGACCGTAGTGATTGTCCACCCGGTAGT
>DATCHY010000157.1:0-4653 GCA_036508065.1 Geomonas sp.
TTCGACGCGGTAAACGGCGGCCTGTCCGGCGCCCCGAAGTTCCCGAGCTCCCTGCCGGTCCGCCTGTTGCTGCGCCGCTACCGGGTAACAGGCGACAGCGATCTCATCACCATGGCCGATCTGACCCTGCGGTGCATGGCCGCCGGCGGGATCTACGACCAGGTGGCCGGCGGCTTTCATCGCTACGCGACCGACGAGCGCTGGCTCGTCCCGCACTTCGAGAAGATGCTCTACGACAACGCCCTGCTCGCCGTCACCTACCTGGAAGGGTACCAGCTGATAGGGGACCGGGATCTGGCCGGCGTGGTCCGGGAGACCCTGCGCTACCTGCAGCGGGACATGGCGTCGCCCGGG
The DNA here is from genome assembly GCA_036508065.1 of Geomonas sp. Taxonomy (GTDB): domain Bacteria; phylum Desulfobacterota; class Desulfuromonadia; order Geobacterales; family Geobacteraceae; genus Geomonas. The sequence continues at coordinate 355 of DATCHY010000157.1, forward strand.
GGAGGATTCTACGCGGCCACGGACGCGGACAGCCTCACGAGCGGCGGCCAGAGGGAGGAGGGGTTCTTCTTCACCTGGACGCCTGAGGAGCTCTCGGCAAGCCTTGGCAGGGAGCGGGCCGCGGTGGTCGCCGCCTGCTACGGAGTGAGCCCGGCCGGCAACTTCGAGGGGCGCAGCATTGCCCACCGCGGCAGCTCGACGGCGCAGGTGGCAGCCTCGCTCAAGCTCACCGAGCAGGGGGTGCAGGCGATACTGCAGGAGTCTCGGGAGCTTCTGTACCAGTCACGCCAGCGCCGGCCCCTGCCGCTTAGGGACGAAAAGATCCTCGCCTCCTGGAACGGGCTGGCGATCTCCGCCTTCGCGCGGGCCGGGCTGGTCCTCGCCGACCCCGGCGCCATCGACCAGGCGCGCAGCACAGCACGGTTCCTGCTGGAAAGCATGATCGCCGGCGGCAGGCTGGCCCACAGCCATCAGGAGGGAGAGGCGAAGGGTGAAGGATTCCTCGACGACTACGCCTTCTTCATCGCGGGGCTCCTCGACCTCTTCGAGGTGACCGGGGAGGCCCACTGGCTGGAGCGGTCGCTGGAGCTGGCGGCGGTGGTGCAAGACGAGTTCGGGGATCAGGCGTCGGGAGGCTACTTCATGACCGGCTCACGCCATGAGGAGTTGATCGCCAGGGAAATACCGGCCTACGACGGAGCGGTCCCCTCGGGCAATTCCGTCATGATCATGACCCTTTTGAGGCTGCACGCCCTGACGGAGCAGGCCGGTTATCTGAACCAGGCCGAGCTGGCACTCGGCGCCTTCGCCGCGGCGCTATCCTCTGCTCCCACGGCACTTTCCGAGATGCTGCTCGCGGTCGACTTCCTGCTGGAGACCCCGAAGCAGATCGTCATCGTCGCCCCGCGCGGCAACCGGCAGGCGGCACAGGGGCTGCTGGATAAATTCCGGGCGGCGTTCCTGCCCAACCGGATCCTTGTTCTGGTATGCGAGGGGGAGGAACTGGACCGGGCGAGCGCAGTGGTACCGCTGCTAAAGGGCAAGAAAGCGGAGGGGGCTCTGGCCGTAGCCTACCTCTGCGAGAACAGGACCTGCCGCCGTCCGACCAGCGACCCGGAGGAGTTCGGCCGGCAACTCGGGGCAGCCGGCGCACGCAACTGATCCTGCGAGGATTACGCCATTGACTCTTTCTGGAGATCGGACACCTCGCGGACGACAGACCGGAGGAGGACGCAGTGGTTCAGGACATCACTGACCAGTACATCACCACGATTCTGTCCCAGTGCGACATCGGCGGAAAGGTACTCCTTGAGGTAGGCTGCGGCAAGGGGAGGATCACGCGGGACCTGGCGACGCATGCGAAGCGGGTGGTCGCCAGCGACCCCGATGCAGCAGCGCTTGAGATGGCACGTGCCACCGTTGTTGCGGGCAATGTCGAATTCGTGCTGGCACCGACCGGGCTGCCGGATTTCCCCGCAAAAACCTTTGATCTGGTAATCTACACCCTCTCCCTGCACCATGTCCCGGACAGGGGAATGTCCAGCAGCCTGCGCAGGTCTGGTGGTCTGCTTGCCAAAGACGGGGTGATTGTAGTTGTCGAGCCGGGAGATGGCGGGTCGTATACCGAGGCAAAGGAGCGTTTCGGGGCGGGCAGCGGGGACGAACGCCCAGCCAGGGAGTCGGCCATTCGTGCCATGCACGCACTTGAGGGGTGGGTCGTGGGAGCGACGGTACTCTTCCGCACGCTGTTCCAGTTTGACAATGACGAGGATTTCCTTTCCAGCATGTTGCCGGGCTATCGCCAGCAGCCGGAATCTTTTCTGGATGAGGTCAGGAGATTTCTTGCTCTGCACCGGACCGGGGACCGCATTGTCCTCGAGGCCGGCCGACGGCTCAACGTGCTGCGGCGAACCGGACATCAAGAGTAATCATGAAAAAACTACGTTTTACTGCTCCAGCGCCAGGCGATGCAGGTAGTCTGGCACGGCGCGCTTGGTCATCTTCATGAGACGCTGCATCAACTCGAAAGGCACGGTCCTTAGCCCGTGGTCTTTCTTCAGCTCCCCGACCATTCCTATCCAAAGCAAGGCCGTCATCTCCGCATCGGCAAGGGCACGGTGGAACACGCCGTCGGTGGCGAGCTTTTTGTAGCGCACCAGCGTCTCCAGGCTGTGGCTGGGTGCATCGGGATTGAGCCGGCGCGAAAGAAGCAGCGAGCAGGCAAACTCCTGCTGGCGCCTGAGGGAAATCCGCTGCAGTTCTGCATCGAGAAAGCGCCGGTCGAAAGAGGCGTTGTGGGCGACCAGGTGGTGCCGGTCCATGAAGGTAACAAACCGCCCCATGGCCTCGGCAACCGGCGGAGCGCCTTTCAGCATCTGGTTGGTGATGCCGGTGTACTGCTCGATGAAACCGCTCACCCGCATCCCAGGGTTCATCAGGCTTTGAAAGCGGTCCGTGATACGGTTATCCTGCACCAGGACCGCCCCGACCTCGATCGCCCTGTCACCGCCGTCGGGCGAGAGCCCCGTGGTCTCGAAGTCCAGAACAACTACGCTGTAATTCCCCATCATTCCCCCTGCGGTCCGCTTGGCCCCGGCGAAAGTTACAGCCAGGCATCGAAGATTTTTCAGACCAGCGCACGATTTTGCCGACTTCCGGCCAAGCGGTCAAGCAAAATACGGGCATGGGGGGATTTCTATGCGACGGTCAAAGGCAAATCCCCCAAGTCCCAATTTATCAAAGTGGACTTGGGGGATTCAACCTGTTAGCAGATGAGAAAAGCTCAGAAGCAAAATGGTCGTCTGAGAAAGGTAGTGCGCACACGGGGAGTTCGGAGGTTCGGCCCAGCCATCTGACAAGCGACCGGCTACTTGTTTATTTTGAAAGTCGCAGTATGGCGTTTGCGACTCGTTCGAAAGCGCTATCCAATTCAGTCGCATCATCCGCCTGGACATACAGGCCTGTGGGCTGGTCCGAGTTGTAGGTGTCCACACCCGGTACATTTGCCAGCCTTCGCAGTATATACGCGCCTAATTCTTTGTTGTCAGTTCCATAACATTCGGAGACTTCTTGAGTGGTCATGGCCAGACCAAATCCAATGGTGAAGACGTTGATGGGGCTCCCGTTGACATTTGGGTCCTCGCGGCGCGCTGCATTGGCCACGTTCTCCAGCATGTTACGTGCCGCCTTGTTCACGTTGCACTTGGTATTGATGATGCCGCCGGAGTCGGTGTCCAACACACGGGTGCGGGGGTTGTTGTCGCTTTGCAGGTTAATCGTATTCGTATGATCCGTATTGGACGGGATGGTTATGCCTCCGTAGGTACCCAAAAAATTATCTGGCTGATCAAAAGAATAGATCCATGTCGGCGTTGTGCGAACAGCTAGAGAATACAGAGAAGCAGGTTGTACAGGTGCGCCACCGAAATTACCGACGATACAGTTAGGCGCGCCATCGGTGAACATAACGATGACCCTGAGGCTGTTCTGGGAATGTTTAGGAATTTTATCCAACTGTGCTTTGGCAATTCTCACCGCCTCTTCGGAAGCCGTTGCACCTGTAAATTTGATAAGATCGATTTTATCATTGATTGCATTCAGGGACTCAGGCTGATCAGCTACCCCCGGAACAGGGGCAAGGGTTATGCCCTGCGGATCGGCGTCCTGGCGTCCCGGGGGGGCCTGGTCCTTCTTTCGGACGCAGACCTCTCCACCCCCATTGAGGAGTTGGAAATCCTGAGACCGCGCATCGTCTCGGAATCGTTCCAGATCGCCATCGGCTCCCGGGCGCTACCGCTGAGCCAGATTGCGCGGGCTCAGCCCCGGTGGCGCCGGGGCATGGGCCGGCTCTTCAATCGCCTGGTCAAGGCGCTGGTCATCGACGATTTTCAAGATACCCAGTGCGGGTTCAAGCTTTTTACCGATGAGGCGGCCAGGCTCCTGTTCGGCGCAGCCCGGGTTGAGCGCTTCGCCTATGACGTGGAGATCCTCGCCCTGGCCAAAAACCACGGATACCGGGTGGCGGAGGTGCCCGTCAAATGGACCAACTCCGTGGATTCCAGGGTGCGTCCGGTGCGGGACTCGCTGCAGATGCTCGCGGACCTGGTGAAAATCCGCCTGGCTTTCGCCTCTGCAAAAGGAAGGCGAGAATCGACACCGCTTGAAAGTCTGGAAGCCTCGAAATCCGTCACTCCCTGAAAACTCCGCACCCGCCCGGCCCACAAGGGGAACAAAGGCAGAGACGCATGCAATTCGTCTCTGCCTCCCATAACCGGTCGTGCAGGCGGCCGCCCTCTCTCC
>DATCHY010000158.1:0-5247 GCA_036508065.1 Geomonas sp.
CACACCTCCTGGAACAAGGACAAGCGCCGGGTGCTCGCCATCTGCGTCAAGTGCCACAAGGACGAGCGCGGTTTTGCACAGTCGGTGCACGGCAAGGCTGTCATCGCCGGAAACCAGGACTCGGCGGCCTGCAACGACTGCCACAGCCTGCACGAGATCAAGGCGCTGGGCGGTACCACCTCCCACAGCAACCGCGAATTCCACACCAAGGTCTGCCTCAAGTGCCACGCCGACGAGAAGCTGGTGGAGCGCAACAAGATCTCCAAAGTAGCGGTCGAGAGCTACATGGCGAGCTACCACGGCAAGAACTACCGCCTCGGCTACCCCGAGAAGGTGGCGGGCTGCGCCGACTGCCACACGGCACACCAGATACTCCCGTCCAAGGATCCCAACTCCTCGGTCAACCCCAACAACCTGGTGAAGACCTGCGGCAAATGCCACAAGAACGGGACCGTACTGTTCACCAAGTTCTACGCCCACGGCGAGCATAACGACCGTGAGCGCTACCCGATCCTTTTCTACACCTTCATCGCCATGACCGGCCTGCTGGTCTCCACCTTCGCCGTCTTCTGGCTGCACACCCTGCTCTGGATGATCCGCGGTTTCGTGGAGAACAGGGAGAAGGCGGCGGCTCTCGAAGAGGGTCACATCCTGCACCAGGTCCCTGAAGGGCACAAGCAGTACCGCCGTTTCAACAGGCTCCACGTGTTCCTGCACCTCACCGTCATCACAAGCTTCCTGGGGCTTTCCATGACCGGGCTTCCGCTCAAGTTCAGCGACCAGGTCTGGGCTAAGATCCTGATGGGCTTCTACGGCGGCGCCCCCAACGCTGCGCTGATCCACAGGATGTGCGCCGGGCTCACCTTCTTCTACTTCGCCACGGCGATCCTGATGAGCATCAACTTCCTGTTCATCAGCAAGAAGGTCAAGGGGAACTTCCTCCAGAGGCTGTTCGGGCCGGAATCGCTCTGCCCGAACCTGCGCGACATCAGCGACGTGGTCGGCATGGTACGCTGGTTCTTCTTCAAGGGAGCCAAGCCCACCTTCGAGAGATGGACCTACTGGGAGAAGTTCGACTTCCTGGCAGTCTTCTGGGGTATGTTCGCCATCGGCGGCTCCGGACTGATGCTCTGGTTCCCGGAATTCTTCGGCAGCTTCCTGCCGGGTTGGGCCTTCAACGTGGCGACCATCATCCACTCCGATGAGGCGCTGCTCGCCACCGGCTTCATCTTCACCGTCCACTTCTTCAACACCCACGGACGCCCGGAGAAGTTCCCGATGGACTTCGTCATCTTCAACGGCCAGATGTCCAAGCACGAGTTCATCGAGGAGCGTGGCGATCAGTGGGAGCGCTACGAGAAGGAAGGGATCACCGAAACGTTCAAGGCCAAGAAATCGAGCGGCATCGTCTACGACTTCTGCCTGAAGACCTTCGGGTTCTGCGCCCTGTTCATCGGCATCACGCTGCTGCTGCTGATGATCTACGCCTTCATGTTCCCGCACTAGGAAAAGGCAACAGGTACTGAAAAAGGGGCTCCCGCAAGGGGGCCCCTTTTTTTATTCAGGTTCCCGGCTCCGGCCCGCATCCCGTTCAGGGCAGCGGCCCTTGGGAAAGCCGGCCATTAAATGCCACCGGTCTGCACAATAAAGGTTGCGCCTGACCTCTGGCAGGGTAAAGTTCCCTAATTATTTACTGAGAAGGGAACACACATGAGACACCGGCTGTGTGAAAAGAAACAGATCTCGTCCTGGCGAGCGGAAGGAGGTGCCCGGAGGTTCCGACATCAGGAATTTTCCGGTGTCGCCGGCCCGAGTCGGGGAGATTCCCGGTAGGGCGAACTCTTTGTGGGGTCAGTTTCGAGGCAAGAAGAGTACTTGTGAGAGTCAGGAAGGAGCCGGGCGAGAGGTCCGGATTTACAGCGTGCCCAGAGTGCTGGCAGCGTTGCTGCTGGAAACGCTTCAGGGCCAGGCGAACGGGGGTGAAGAGTGGGACGTGATATGTCGTGGCTAAAGCCGGGCCGGAAAACGACCCGTTTTGGGGCGTTACTGCTTCTGCTCCTGTCCGTTCCGGCCTGGGGCGAAAGCGTCTGCCGGGTCAGCGTTCACCGGCTGAACCTGAGGGAGGCGCCTTCTCGCGGAGCGCGCAGCCTCCGGATCTTCACCCAGAACGCCCAGTTCCTGGCCGCCAACGGGTGCGACGAGGGATGGGTGCGGGTGGTCTCGGAGGAGGGGGAGACCCGCGGCTTCGTCGGTGGCTGGGCGGTGGAGGAAGTGGCGGAGGACGCGGGGACGTCTGTGGTGACTCCGACCCCGCACCCAGGGGGCGTCTCGCAGGACGGTGCGGCCGGTAGCTATGGCGCGGCGACAGGTTTCAGCGTCCAGAGAGACGAGGGCGGGAAGGTCTCTTCCTGGAGATACGGCACACCACGGGAGGCGCCTTCCAACGGAAGCGGCGCGGCAGGGGCCCACAGCTGAAGACCCCGCCCTGCCTGCGGCACCTGGACACTCCGGTAACAGGAGACCCGCTATTGCCGGGGGAGTGGCGGAGAGTGCGGGCAGGGAGATCTCTCCCTCAAACGAGCGCCACGCAGTCCAGATCACCGAGAATAGGCTGAAGATTCTGGCACTCGAGCGCCGCATGCAGAAGGTCGAGCATCTGCTGGACCTTGTACGCAAAAAGGTGTCATCCGGCGAGCGGGCCCAGGCGAAGCCCTGAACCTCCCAGCTTCAGATCCGACCTCAACACCCGCGCCGGGTGCCTCGGTTTTTCAGAGCATCTCTACCGGATCCACGTCGATGACCAGCCGCACCGCCGACGGGTGGCTGAATCCCCCCCTGAAGTGGAACAGGATCCGGTGCAGCTCTGAGCGGTCCCTCCCCTTCAGTAGGATCTGCCAGCGGAAGCGCCCGCGCACCTTGCCAAGCGGCGCGCTGACCGGCCCGAGGATCTCGACCCGCAGGCCGCAGTCCCCCTTGATCTTGCGCAGCAGACTGACCGCTTCCTCGGCCGAGTTTTCCGCCTGCGCCGCTGCTATTCCCGAGAAGGTGAGCGATGCCAGGTGGGTGAAGGGGGGATAGCCGACATCCTCCCGAAAGGCGATCTCCTCGGCGTAGAACCCCTCGTAGTCGTGGGCTACCGCATGGGTAAGTGCGTAATGCTCGGGCGCCAGTGTCTGCACCAGCACGCGCCCCGGCTTGTCGCCGCGCCCCGCCCTCCCCATCACCTGGGTCACCAGCTGGAAGGTCCTCTCGGAGCTCCGGAAGTCGGGGAGGTTCAGGGAGGCATCGGCGGATATGACGCCGACCAGGGTCACCCCGGGAAAGTCGTGCCCCTTGGCGATCATCTGGGTTCCGATCAGGATGTCGACCGAGCCGTCCTCGAGCGCCTTCAGCACCCGGGCGTGCCCTCCCTTTCCCCTGGTGGTGTCCCGGTCCATCCGGGAGACGCGCGCCTGCGGGAAGAGCTCCTTCACCTCCTCCTCCACGCGTTCGGTGCCAAGCCCCAGGAGCGTGATCTCGCTTCCCTTGCAGGCGGGGCAGACGGCAGGGGCGGGTATGGAGTAGTCGCAGTAATGACAGACGTGGCGCCCCCTGCCGCGATGGTAGGTGAGCGTCACCGCGCAGTTGGGACAGCGAAGCACATGGCCGCACGCCTCGCACACCAGGTAGGTCGCAAAACCGCGCCGGTTCAAGAAGAGCAGGGTCTGCCCCCCGACCTCCAGGTTCGCCTCGATCGCCTCGATGAGCGGCTGCAGGAAGGTCTTGCGCCGCTGCCCCCTGGCGTCCAGCATGACGGTCTCGGGCATCGGGAGCTCGCGCACCCGGTTGGGGAGGTGCAGGTAGCCGAGCCTCCCGTTTTGGGCGGCATAGTAGCTGGTGACCAGCGGGGTGGCGGAGCCGAGGACGACGACGGCCGACGCCAGCTTACCCCGCACCAGTGCCAGGTCGCGGCTGTTGTAGCGCACACCCTCGGACTGCTTGTAGGATCCCTCGTGTTCCTCGTCGACCACGATCACCCCGATCCGGGTGAGGGGGGCGAACAGCGCCGAGCGGGCGCCGATCACGATGACGGCCTCGCCGCGCCGGATGCGGCGCCACTCGTCGTAGCGCTCCCCGTCGGAGAGCCCCGAGTGCAGCACGGCGATGCCGCAGTCGAAGCGCCTCTTGAAGCGGCCGACCAGCTGGGGGGTGAGGGCGATCTCGGGAACCAGGACCAGCGCGGAGCGGCCTGCCGCCAGGGCCACCGCGATGGACTGCAGGTAGACCTCGGTCTTGCCGCTGCCGGTTACGCCGTGCAAAAGGAACGGGGAGAAGGCGCCGGTGCCTATTGCCGCGCCGATCCGGCAAAAGGCGGCGGCCTGATCGGCGTTCAGCGCCAGGGGGGAGTCGGCGTCGAAGGTCTCGGCGCGGAACGGGTCGCGGTAGACCTCGCGATCGATGCAGCGCGCGGCTCCCAGTTCGACAAGCCGGCGCAGTTGCGGCGTGCAGTGACCAAAGCGCGCCCTGAGCGCCGCGGCGGAGATCTCTCCGTCCTTGCCCCCCTCCCCCCCCTCAGCCAGGAACTGGAGGAACTCCAGGATTTCCACCCCCTTGCCCCTGGGTTTGGCCTCGGTATCGGGTATCCTGCTGTAGAACCGCTCGGTCCGGACGCTCTTGCCGCCGGCGAGGAACTCCTTCAGCACCGGGGTGCCGTCCTCGGCCTTCTCGCATCGGTACCGGCTGACCAGGTTGATCCCGGCCGGCAGCGCCATCTTGATCACCTCGCCCAGCGGGTGCAGATAGTACCCGGCGATCCAGCGATAGAACGCGAGTTCGTCGGCGGTGAAAAGAGGCGCCTCGTCCAGGACCTCCAGCACCTCCTTCAGCTCGCCGCCGGCTGCCGGCGCGTCGCCCAGCAGGTAGCCGGTAACCTTGCGCCTGCCGAAGGGGACCAGCACCCTCGTGCCGGGGACGGCGAGAGGCGAGAGGCGGCTCGGCACCAGGTAATGGAAGCTCCCTTCCAGCGGGAGCGGGATGGCGACCTCTACGATATGATGGGGGGTTGTGGGCATGGGAGGCACGTGTTCGCTTGCAGGCTGCGGAAAAAGGCTGGGTTCACAAAAGATGCAGGTCCCAAAGGCCGATTGGCATAGCCACGGTTTGGTACAAGTACAAGTTCCCTCTCCCTCCGGGAGAGGGTCAGGGTGAGGGATGCGGCGCCAGGGGATCCCTCACCGCCCTTCGGGCACCGTAGGGGCGACCCGCCGG
>DATCHY010000159.1:0-10380 GCA_036508065.1 Geomonas sp.
AACCCAAAGACCTAAATCCTGCCCCAAGTAACTGGTTTGCTCCGTGTTTAAATGTATTAAGTCTTGGCCCCGGTTTTCTCAGAATTTCTCCGTGGCAAAATGGTTTTAGCCGTTACAGCGCCGCCTTCCTATTGTGCCAGCCGGTTTCCCTCTCGAAAGCGTAGGCCGCGGAGAGGATCGACTGTTCGCCGAACGGCTTGCCGATCAGCTGGAGCCCGATCGGGAGCCCGCCGGCGGAAAAGCCCGCGGGGATCGAGAGGGCGCAGGTCCCGGCCAGGTTCACCGGTATGGTGAAGATGTCGGAGAGATACATCTGGAGCGGGTCGGCCAGCTTCTCGCCGATCCGAAACGGCGGCGTCGGGGCGACCGGGGTGAGGAGGAGATCCACCTCCTCGAACGCGGCGAGGAAGTCCTGCCGGATCAGGGTGCGCGCTTTCTGCGCCTTGAGGTAGTAGGCGTCGTAGTAGCCGGAGGAGAGCGCATAGGTGCCGAGCATGATCCTCCTCTTCACCTCGGTGCCGAACCCCTCGGCGCGGCTCTTGGCGTACATGTCGGCCAGTCCCCGTGCCGCTTCGCTGCGGAGCCCGAACCGGACGCCGTCGTAGCGGGCCAGGTTGGAGCTCGCCTCGGCCGTGGCGAGCAGGTAGTAGGTGGCGACGGCATACTCGGTATGGGGGAGGCTCACCTCCCTGATCTCGGCGCCCAGCGACCGGTACAGCGCGATCGCCTCGTCGAGTGAGCGCTTCACGTCGGGGTCGAGACCCGCGATGAAGTACTCCTTGGGAAGCCCGATCCTGAGCCCCTTCACGCCGGCGGATAGGCCTGCCAGGTAGTCGGGGACCGGGGTGTCGACGGAGGTGGAGTCGAGCGGGTCGTGGCCGGCGACGGCGCCGAGCATGATGGCCGCGTCGGTGACGTCGCGGGTCAGCGGTCCCACCTGGTCCAAGGAAGAGGCGTAGGCGATGACGCCGTAGCGGGAGACCCTGCCGTAGGTCGGTTTCAGCCCGACGCAGCCGCAGTGGGAGGCCGGCTGGCGGATGGAGCCGCCCGTGTCGGTGCCCAGGGTCGCGGTCGCCTCGCTCGCGGCGATCGCGGCGGCGGAGCCGCCCGAGGAGCCGCCCGGCGTGCAGTCGAGGTCCCAGGGGTTCCTGGTCGCGCCGAAGTAGCTCGACTCGGTCGAGGAGCCCATGGCGAACTCGTCCTGGTTCAGCTTGCCGAGAATGACGGCGCCCCGCTCCTTCAGGCGCGCCACGGCGGTCCCGTCGTAGGGGGGGACGAAGTTCTCCAGGATCTTGGAGCCGCAGGTGGTGCGGATCCCCTTGGTGATGAAGATGTCCTTGAGCCCGATCGGTATCCCGGTGAGGATATCCATCCCGCCCTGCGCGATCCGCCGGTCCGCGGCCTCGGCCTCCAGGAGCGCCTCCTCGGGGGTGACGGTGATGTAGGCGTTCACCCGTTCCTCCACCGACTCGATCCTCGCCAGCATGGCGCGGGTCGCCTCGACGCAGGAGAGCTCCTTCGCCTTCAGTTTCTGATGCAGTTCATGTATGGTAAGCTCGAAAATTTCCATTGATAACGCTCCGGAATTATTCTGAAGACGCAGGCTGCTCGTCTCTATCTGATTGCTTCCGAATCGCAGACTCGCGTCCGCGCCGGGTTACAATCCCTCATTGGCTGCCTTGCGCCGGTCCCAAAACCGACCGTAGGAGCGGGGTTCCTGCCGCGACGGTCGCGTCCTGGAGGACGCTCCTAGGTGATTAGCCGGTATCGAACCGAAGCTTTATTCGATCACCTTGGGCACCCGGAAGAAATTCTCCGCGTGGTTCGGCGCGTTGGCGAGGGCGTTCTCCACCCCGATTGACGGCGCAAGGACGTCCGGCCGGAAGGCGTTCTCCATCGGGACCGCGTGGGAGGTCGGAATGATCCCTTCGGTGTCCAGGGCGTTCAGCTTCTCGACATAGGCGAGTATCGCGTCCATCTGGACCGTGAAGGTGTCCAGCTCAGGCTCGGAAAGCTCCAGTCGGGCGAGCCGTGCCACATGCTCTACCTCAACTCTCGTGATCTTCATGCAGGCTCCAAGGTGCGCCGGGAGGCGCCCTGATGTTTTAACTTGAATACGGTTTTCTATCATGAAAGGCGTGAAAAGGCAAGGTCAGGGGGCTAGTCCGGCTGGACCATGGCCCCTTCGGCCAGATTCGAGGGAGCGCTCTCCACCGTCTCGCCCTTGGGCGAGACGGCGACGGTCCGGACCGCGTAGCCGTAGTGTACGCCGATCAGGAGCTGCTTGTCCTCGTAGGTGTTGCCGGTGACCGGCAGGGGGTTGATCGGATCAAGCGGCATCGGGTCGCCCTTTTTGCTGCGGTAGATGTTGTATCCGAGCAGTTTGCCTTGCTCCGGCGGGAGCGCCACGAACGCCAGCACGATGCCGGTGCTGGAAGAGAGCGCCTCGAGGACCGGGGGAAGGGGTGGGGTGACTGCCGTGCGGTGCGCCCGGTTGGAGTCGCGGCTCTGGGCGCCGTCCGTGGTGAAGGAGTGGACCTTGTACTGGTAGCTTTCCCCCGGTTTCAGGCCGTAATCGTCGAAAAGAAAGAGGTTGCCGATCCGCCTGGCCTGCCCCAGGTAGTCGAGGTCGATCCGGGCCAGCTGAGCGTAGGCGCCCGGGCACTCATCGCAGTCGATCTCCGGCGGGAGCAGCACGCGCCGTAAAAGGACGAACCCGGCCAGACCGCTCAGGCGTCCCCCCCCTTGCTCCCTGGTCGGAGCGGACCAGCTGACCTGGAGGTAGCCTCCCTTCTGCGCCAGCGCGAGGTTGGCAACCGGTGCCGGCACCAGCGCCTCGGGGGGGACCAGCGCCCCCTTCTTGCCGCAGCCGCAAAGGGTGAAAAGCACCATTGAAACTATGACTGCGCCCTGTAGTAGGGTGGGTAATCTCATAACAGCTCCTGATTAGCGATGATCTTCAGCCAATATCCCCTCTCCCGCCGGGAGAGGGTGCCCGAAGGGCGGGTGAGGGTTTCCCTTGCGCCGCATCCCTCACCCAAACCCTCTCCCCGGAGGGAGAGGGGACTCTTACAATTTCGTGGCTGAAGATTATCACTTCTTCAGGAACAGCCTGTCCCTGGAATATGCCGATTAGCGTGAATCTGTTCAGCCAACAAAGTGGCCGCGGAAAAGTTCCCCTTTGACAAAGGGGGGGAGAGGTGTCGAGTGATGAGCTCCTACAGCGTTACTTTCCAGCCTTGGCCCTGGCTATCTCCGCCTTCACCCGCTCAAGGGCGGTGCCGCCGGTAGCCCTGCGGGCGTTCACCGAGGCCTCGAGCGTTATGGATGCGAAGATGTCGTCCTCGATCCGCGGGGAGAAGAGCTGCCACTGTGCGAGCAAGAGCTCGGGGATGTCCGTACCGTTCTCGATGCAGTAGCGCACCGTCTTCCCGACGATCTCGTGGGCGTCCCGGAAGGCGATCCCCTTCCTGACCAGGTAGTCCGCCACGTCGGTAGCCGTCGAGAAGCCGGCGGCCGCCGCTGCCTTCATCCGGACCGGGTTGACCCGCATCTCGCGCACCATGTCGGCGAACACCTTCAGGCACCCCTTCACCGTGTCGATGGTGTCGAAGAGCGGTTCCTTGTCTTCCTGCATGTCCTTGTTGTAGGCAAGCGGCAGCGACTTCATTATGGTCAGAAGGGCCATCAGGTTCCCGTAGACGCGCCCGGTCTTGCCGCGCACCAGTTCCGGAACGTCCGGGTTCTTCTTCTGCGGCATGATGGAGGAGCCGGTGCAGAAGGAGTCGGAGAGGTCCACGAACTTGAACTCGCTGGTGGACCAGAGGATGAGCTCCTCTGAGAAGCGCGACAGGTGCATCATCATGATGGAGGCGGCGGCGCAGAACTCGAGGGCGAAATCCCGGTCCGAGACCGAGTCGAGCGAGTTGCGGGTCACCTCGGGAAAGTCGAGCAGCTCTGCGACGTACTCGCGGTCGATCGGGAAGGTCGTGCCGGCGAGCGCGCCTGCGCCGAGCGGCATGACGTTGGTCCGCTTCAGGCAGTCCTCCATCCTTCCCTTGTCCCTTTTCAGCATCTCGTGGTAGGCGAGCATGTGGTGCGAGAACAGGATCGGCTGGGCGGTCTGCAGGTGGGTGAAGCCCGGCATGATGACGGAGAGGTTCTCCTCCGCCTGAAAGATGAGCGCGTCGATCAGGAGGTCGATGTAGGCGGAAATTTCCACCAGCTCGTCCCTCAGGTAAAGCCGGATGTCGAGCGCCACCTGGTCGTTACGGGAGCGTCCGGTATGGAGCCGCTTCCCGGCGTCGCCGATCCGCTGGGAAAGCCGCGCCTCGATGTTCATGTGGATATCTTCCAGCGAGACCGAGAAATCGAAGGTTCCCGCCTCGATCTGATCCAGGATCGCCTTCAGCCCGGTGACGATCGCCTCAACGTCCTCGATCGGGATGATCCCCTGCTTGCCGAGCATGGTGGCGTGGGCTATGGAGCCCCGGATATCCTGGTGGTAGAGGCGCTTGTCGAAGTTGATGGAGGCCGTGAACTCCTCGACGAATTTATCGGTGGGCTGGGTGAAACGCCCGCCCCACAACTTGTCTTTTGACATGGTTAAATCTCCCGCTGCGTATTTTGGTATCTTCATCCAGCGTTGTCCGTTTTTATTCTTGCCTGCAAAACCACAAACCAAATATTGGCCACAAAACGCACAAAAGCTTAAAAGCTTGAAGATTTTTTTGCGCCTTTTGTGCCTTTTTGTGGCGAAAAGATTTGGTGTTGTTTGGACTGCTGATCTTAATCCTGTTCTTTGTCTGCTCTTTATCGTTTTTTATCGTTCCCATGCTCCAGCGCGGGAACGCTGAACTGCCGCGGGGTGGCTGCCAAGATTCCGGCAATCGACGCGAGCTACGGCGTTTGCTCCCCGTCGGTTTCCCCGAGCTTTACCCACCCGGTCCCCTCGTTCCAGTGCAGGACGGAATGCACCTTGAGCGGCACCCGCGAGGTGCGCGGGTCGAGCTCGTGGTGCAGCGGGAGGTTGAAGTAGAAAAGCCTGGTCCCGGTGCCGAACCTGAGCCGGCAGACCGGGGCGCCGTTGAAGTCGTCGCTGGAGAATTCCCGCTCCTCGTACTTCAGGAGCTTGTGCCTGCCGCTGATCGTTACGAACGAGACCCCGTAGCACGACTCGCACGGCACCCCCTCGATTTCGCTCTCGTCGGAGCAGTTGCCGAACACGGTCGCCGTGTCGCGCACCCCCGGGGTGTCCTCCAGGTACTCGCCGTAAAAGCCGTTGAGGACGTCGCGGTACGAGCGGTGCTCCGGCTTCGGGTTGCACTGTATCACGAAGAGGGCGTCCAGCGACTGCCTCATGGTGAAAAAGAGCCGGTCCGCGTGGTCGATGATCTGCCTGATATTGGACGAGTAGAGGTCCCGGTACAGGTAATCCAGGCAGATGAGGGTCATGAAGTTGAAGCAGGCCGGCTCCCCCCGGAACAGGTAGAAGTGGCGCCCCCGGTACAGGTCGTGGTCCTTGTCCAGGAACTCCTCGCCGCGGAACGGGTGGGTCTTCGCCTCCAGAAAGACGCGCAGCTTCCCCCCCGCCTCCTTCACCGCGATGGCGCACCAGTTGACCGGCATGCCGAGGATATCGCCCGAGTCGATGTCGTGCTCCAGGAGCGCCAGCGCCTCGGCGTTGTCGGCGTGGAAGCGGATCAGCATGCGGCGGTACTCTTCCAGGCGGATCTGCTCCAGGCCGAACATGGTGACCGTATTGCACGGGAAACCCTTTCCGATGGTCGCGAGCATCTCGTCGAAGCGGGCCAGCGGGATGGAACTCTCAGGGAACATCAGGAAGTGCAGCCGCTTCATGTTCCCTTCGCCCGCGGCCACCAGATCGAGGATCCCCTTCACCTTGCGCCACTGCTCCCCGGGGTCGCTCAGGACGAAAAGGTGGTCTCGGCGTTTCAGCCGGTTCGGGATCTGGGCGATGAGGCAGTGCAGGTGGTGACCCAGGGGGAAATCGAGGTGGACGTGTTGCTCGATGATCTTGACCATAAGTTTGGCTGGCTATCCCCGGAAGCGGTGCTCGTAGCGTTGGTCCCGATCCTTTAGCCGCGGGGGACTAAACCGCCGGCGCCCTCACAACCCGTAGTCGGTCGTCTCCGGGAACAGTTTCCCCAGGATGAAGCGGGCCCCTGCCGGTATCTTGTACCGGGCCAGGTCGTCACGCGGCACCCAGCACGCCTCCGAGACCTCGTCGAGGTTGTGGTGCACGTCGCAGTAAAGCGGGGTGCAGAGGTAGTAGATGATGATGAAGTGGTAGTTGTCGGCCCCCGGGGTGACATGCTCGAAGACGTCGATCAGCCGGCCCACCTCCACCTCGAGGCCGACCTCCTCCCATACCTCGCGCTTGAGCGCCTCGACGATCGGCTCGCCCAGGTCGATCTTTCCCCCCGGCATGACCCACTCCCCCTGGAACGGCGGGACGTTGCGCTTGGTGAGGAGTACCTGCTCGTCAGCGTCGACGATGACGGCGACGACGGAGGTGACGATGTGGCCTGCCTTGAAACCGTTTAGCTCCATATAAAGCGGATAGGGGCACGATGCCTCGTGCCCCTATGACCTCCCTTTAAAACAGGTTAAGGCTAAGATTAAGATTAAGGTTGAGGACGACCTGAACCTCAACCTTAACCTTAGCCTTGGGCTTGACTACTTTTTCTTGTTGGCCTGCATCAGTGAGCGGATCCTGAGACGCAGCGAGTTCAGCTTGATGAACCCCTCGGCGTCGGCCTGGTTGTAGACCTGGTCCTTCTCGAAGGTGGCGAAGTCGAGGTTGAAGAGGGAATCGTTCTCCGACTTCCTCCCGACCGTGCGGCAGTGCCCCTTGTAGAGCTTGACCCGTGCCACGCCGTTCACCGACTTCTGCGAATCGTCGATGAGGACCTGCAGCATCTCGCGCTCCGGCGAGAACCAGTAGCCGTTGTAGACCATCTCGGCGTAGCGCGGGATCAGCGAGTCGCGCAGGTGCATGACCTCGCGGTCCATGGTGATCTGCTCCACGGCCATGTGCGCCTCGCGCAGGATGGTGCCGCCCGGGGTCTCGTACACGCCGCGGGACTTCATGCCTACCGAGCGGTTCTCCAGCAGGTCGACCCGGCCGATGCCGTGCTCTCCCCCCAGGACGTTCAGGTGCGCCAGGAGCAGGGCCGGCGACATGCGCTCGCCGTCCACCGCGACCGCGTTACCCTTCTCGAACTCGATCTCGACGTACTGCGCCTTGTTGGGCGCCTTCTCCGGAGACTTGGTCAGGCAGAACATGCTCTCGGGCGGCTCCAGCCAGGTATCCTCCAGGATCCCCCCCTCGAAGGAGATGTGCAGCAGGTTCCGGTCGCTGGACCAGGGGCGCTTCTTGGTGATCGGGGTCGGGATGTCGTTTTTCTTGGCGTAGTTGATCAGCGCCTGGCGGCTGTTCAGCTTCCACTCTCTCCAGGGGGCGACCACCGTGATGGCCGGGTTGAAGTGGTAGTAGGCCAGCTCGAAGCGGACCTGGTCGTTCCCCTTGCCGGTGGCGCCGTGGGAGACCGCGTCGCATCCCTCGATCCTGGCGATTTCCATCTGGCGCTTGGCGATGAGCGGGCGCGCGATGGAGGTGCCGAGCAGGTATGAGCCCTCGTAGATGGCGTTGGCGCGGAACATCGGGAAGACGAAGTCGCGCACGAATTCCTCGCGCAGGTCGTCGATATAGACCTTGTCGGCGCCGGTTGCCAGCGCCTTTTCCCGGACCGGGTCCAGCTCGTCGCCCTGTCCGAGGTCGGCGGAGAATGTCACCACCTCGCAGCCGTACTCGTTCTTGAGCCACTTGAGGATGATGGAGGTGTCCAGTCCGCCGGAATAGGCGAGGACGATCTTTTTCACTTCTTTCTTGGCCATGGGTTCTCCTTAGGTTAATTATAGTTTTTCATCCGACCGGTCCGGTCCGACAGGCAGTCGGAAAAGTCACGGCCGCCATTACTTCATCAAGGTCGCCATGATCGCCTTCTGCACGTGGAGCCGGTTCTCCGCCTCGTCCCAGACTGCCGAGTGCGGCCCCTCCATGACGTCGTCGCTGATCTCCTCGCCCCGGTGCGCGGGGAGGCAGTGCAGCACCATGGCGTTTCCTTTGGCCAGGTCGAGCAGCTCCTCGTCCAGCTGAAAGCCGACGAACGCCTTTTCCCGGATTTTCTGCTCGGATTCCTGCCCCATGCTGGCCCAGACGTCCGTGCTGAGGACGTCGGCGTCCCTGGCTGCCTGCTTCGGGTCGCGGGTGACCACGATCTGCGACACGGTGCGGGTGCGCGCCCATTCCAGCACCTTCGGGTCGGGATCATACCCCATCGGGCAGGCGAGCGTCAGGTCGAAACCGAAGATGGCGGCGGCCTCGATCCAGGTGTTCGCCATGTTGTTGCCGTCCCCGATCCAGGCGAACTTCAGCCCCTGGTAGCCCCCCTTCTGCTCGATGACCGTGAACAGGTCGGCCATGATCTGGCAGGGGTGGTGCAGGTCGGTGAGCCCGTTGATGATCGGGACCGAGGAATACTTGGCGAACTCCTCCACGGTTTCCTGGGCGAAGGTGCGGATCATGACGCCGTCGCAGTAGCGGGCGATGACCCGGGCGCTGTCCTTGATCGGCTCGCCGCGCCCCATCTGGGAGTCCTTGCCGTTGATGAAGAGCGGGTGGCCGCCCAGCTGGTACATGCCGACCTCGAAGGAGATCCTGGTCCGGGTCGAGGACTTCTCGAAGATCATGGCCAGCGTCTTCCCCTTGAGGAGGTGGTGTTCGACGCCGCTCTTCTGCTTCTGCTTGAGCTCCCTGGTCAGGTCGAAGATGGCGTCCAGTTCTGCCTTGGAGAACTGGCTTAGGGCGAGGAAGTCTTTTTTCATAGGGTGAGATCTCACTTAGAAGTTTGATTTATAGTGTGCCGTTTGCGTTGCAATATCTGCAGAGACGCTTTGCTTTCGAGTCTCCCGCCGTTACGGTCCCGTTTCCGGAGGACCGCAGCGCCGTCGGATTTTACAGCTCCGCCAGGATGCCGGAGAGGATGGAGATCATATCGTCCACCTCCTTTTTCCCGACGATCAGCGGCGGGACGAAGCGGAGCACCTTCTCCTGGGCGCAGTTCAAGAGGAGTCCGCGTTCGAGCGCCTTCTTGACGATCCCGGCGCCGGGGATGGAGAGCTCCACCCCGATCATCAGGCCGATGCCGCGCACCTCCTTGATCACCGGGAACTTGCCTCTCAGGGCCTCGAGTTCTCCCGTCAGGTATTCGCCCATCTCCTGGCAGCGGTTCAGGATCCCCTCTTCGAGGATGGCGCGCACCGTGGCGACGCCGGCGGCCATCACCAGCGGGTTGCCGCCGAAGGTGGAGCCGTGCGTTCCCGGGCCGAATGCCGTGGCGAGTTCATTGGTGGCGAGCATGGTCCCGACCGGCGCCCCGTTGGCAAGCGCCTTGGCGAGCGTCATGATGTCCGGCGTGATCCCGAAGTGCTCATGGGCGAACATCTTGCCGGTCCGTCCCATGCCGACCTGCACCTCGTCGAAGATGAGGATCAGGTCGTTTTCGTCGCAGATCCGGCGCACCTCCTGGAGGTAGCCGGCGTCCGGCACCACGACCCCGCCTTCTCCCTGGATCGGCTCCAGCATCACCGCGCAGGTGACCGAGGAGACTGCGGCCCTGAGCGCGGCGGCGTCGTTGAACGGCACGTGGCGGAACCCGTGCAGCAGGGGATCGAAAAATTTCTGCACCTTCTCCTGGCCGGTCGCCGAGACCGTTGCCATGGTCCTGCCGTGGAAGGAGGCGAGCGCCGTGATGATCTCGTAGCGGTCCGGGCCGAACTTCTCGCGGCTGTACTTGCGCGCCAGCTTGATCGCCGCCTCGTTCGCCTCGGCTCCCGAGTTGCAGAAGAACGCCTTGTCGGCGAAGCTGTGGCTGCACAGAAGCTCGGCCAGTTCGATCTGCTGCGGGATGTTGTAGTAATTTGAGCAGTGGATCAGCTCCCCCGCCTGCTTGGCGAGAGCCGCGACCACGGCGGGGTGGCAGTGCCCGAGGTTGTTGACGGCGACCCCGGCGAGGAAGTCGAGGTACTTCTTCCCCTCCACGTCCCAGAGGTAGCACCCCTCGCCCTTGACCGGCACCAGCGGGAACCGGCCGTAGGTCCGCATGATGTACTTGTCACCCTTTTCAATCCACGCTGCTGAATTCATAAAAGCCCCCTGTGAAACCGTTCTACGTTCAACGTTCTACGTAAAATCCAGTGCTAAACCTCGTTATAACTGCTACCTAACCGTTAAATCTGTTCTGCTTTCGGTGTGAATATTCACGTAGAACGTAGAACGTAGAACGTAGAACGTAG
>DATCHY010000160.1:0-3746 GCA_036508065.1 Geomonas sp.
CGGCGCAGGGTGCGCCGACTGCCACGAGCCCGCCTCGGACCATCCCAACCTGTGCAGCAACTGCCACGGTGGCGGCCTGTTCCAGGTAACCAGGAACCCCGACGCGGCCGGCAAGTGCCTCAAGTGCCACGGTCCGTCCCACCCCGACGACCGGATGATGACCCTGGCCCCCCAGCACTTCGGCTACTCGACGGCGCGCGCTCTCCCCCAGACGATCCGCGCCTCGTACGTGAGCGGCCAGAACCAGGGGCGCTGCCGCGCCTGCCACAACCCGCACAACAACACCCTGACCCAGAACCACCGGGACTATGCGAAATCCCTCCATGGCGCCCCGAAGGGCCTCGCCTGGGCCAGCCAGGACTTCAAACAGAAGGCGGCATGTATCCGCTGCCATACCAGCGCCGGGCACATCGGCTACGTCACCAGCGGCTTCACCCTCCCCACGGCAGGGTTCGGGGCGGGTGACGCCAGCCGCGGGGTGCTCGCCTGCGACGGCTGCCACTCAAGCTATGACTTCAAGAACAGTGTCCGACCGGTAGCCGCATTCTCCGCTCCGTACACCGTCGGCGGCAGCACGGCGAAGTTCCCGGATGCCGGCACCTCAAACCTCTGCATCCCCTGCCATGCCGGGCGGGAGAGCGCAGACGCCGTCCTGGCCGTAACCGACTTCAGCAACGCGCCTTTTGTGGATGCGCACGACATGGCGGTAGCTGGTCTCATGTACATGAAGCTGGGATTCAAGGACTTCACCACTGCCAGTGCTCCCGCGAATACATATTCCGCGACGTTAGGTCTCGTCAAATATACCAACGGCGATTCGTACACCATGTACACCGGAACCGCTCTCCCCGCCGCTCCGGCGGGGCAGGTGAACAGCGCGCACAGGAGGTTCGGCACCCCCCTCATCAACGGCGACACCCACACTACGGTAATCAAAGGTGGGGCCTGGATTCCCGGCACCATGGACACCGGTGGGCCCTGCGTTACCTGCCACCTCAATGCGGCCGACAGCAACGGCCTGCTGGCGACCAACGCCCGGGCCACGAGCCATACCCTGGCCATCAACGACAACACCTTTATCCAGGTCTGCAACAACTGCCACTCCAAAGATGCCCCGGTGGTAGCACCGAACGTGGTAACAACGGCGATGGTGAAAGCGTTTCTTGAAGAGAATAGCGAAGATTTCCAGCACGCCTTGACCTTGGCACAGCAGGTCTTGCGGGCCAAGTACAACATCAAGTACACCTCGGTGGAGCCGTATTTCTACGATCTCAACGCGGACCCGACCGGCCTGACGCCGGTCAGAGACTGGACCCGCGGCAACGGACAGGCCTTCGGCCGCCGGATGATGGGCGCCTGCTTCGACATCAACCTCCTGGTCAAGGAGCCCGCAGCCTATGCCCATGCCCGGACCTACGCCCGCAGGCTCATCTACGACACCATCGACTTCCTCGACAACGGCAGCATCGACATGTCGGTGGGCGTTACTGCGCAGGCTACGGACCCCATCACCTATGTCAAGAGAGCTACGGCCCATGTCAAGGGAGATGCGACCACATCGAGCAGCGCCTTCACCTACCTGTGCAACCAGGCGGTACCTGGGCTACAGGAGCCGCCGGAGCGGAGATAGATTCCTCGGTTCAGCTAATCCAGCGCCGAGAGCCTGTCGTTTGCGGCAGGCTCTCGGCGAGTAGCACAAAACCTGCCATCAGTGGGCCTGAATTTCATGGCACCGGAGATGGCCTTTCCTGCGGGGAACCATATGCGACTTTTACTCCACATCTGCTGCGGACCGTGCGCCGTCTACCCCGTGAAAGAGCTCCGCTCTTCCGGGGTCGAGGTGACCGGATTTTTCTACAACCACAACATCCACCCGTACACGGAGTACCGGCTGCGGATGGATGCGGTGCGCGCCTACGCGGAGCTGGTTGAGCTGAGCGTCATCTACCGGGAGGAATACCGCCTGGAGGAGTTCCTCTCCAATGTGGCGAGTGAGCCCGCGGCGCGCTGCGGTTACTGCTACCGGTCAAGGCTGGAGGAGACGGCGCGGAGCGCCGCAGAACTGGGGTTCCCCTACTTTTCCTCGACGCTTCTCTACAGCAGGTATCAGAACCAGGAATCGATCCGGGAGATCGGCGATGAACTGGGGGAGCGCTACCGGGTGAAGTTTCACTACGACGATTTCAGGCGCGGCTGGCAGGAGGGAATCACGCTCTCGAAGGAGATGGGGCTGTACCGGCAGAAGTACTGCGGCTGCATCTACAGCGAAAAGGAACGCTACGAGAAAAAGCGTTGAGTCGTTAAGTCGTTTGAGTCGCTTGAGTCGTCCATTGTCAATTGTCAATTGTCCATTGTTTGGTATTCCATGTCTCTCGGAAAATCCCTCATAGTAATCGGGCTCGTCATCGCCCTGATCGGCGTGATTCTCACCGTTGCGGGGAAGATCCCCTGGCTCGGCCGCCTCCCGGGAGACATCTACGTCAAGCGGGAGAACTTCACCTTCTATTTCCCACTCGCCACCAGCATCATCATCTCCATCATCCTATCCTTCATCCTCTGGCTGTTCCGCAAATAACCCAAGAAATGAAAAGCCTAACCACAGAGGGGCACAGAGGATCACAGAGGAAATCTTAAACCAGAGACTAAGGTCTTTTGTTTAAGACATAAATCAGGTTTTGATTTTCCTCTGTGTACCTCTGTGACCTCTGTGGTTAGGCTTTTTGCTTTGTTTCTTAGCCGATCTCTACGATCTTTCCGCCCTTGGAGAGGCGGAACAGGTGGCCGCGCCACACGACCCGGTTCCCGAAGAGCGACAGCGCCCAGACCCCGAAGGAGAGCGCGTCCCGAAGCGGCAAAAGCCAGAGCCAGCGCGGCAGGAGCCGGTCCTTTAGGAACGCGCGGCTGTAGCTGAGCGATACGGCGGCGCGCACCAGGTAAAGTAGCGCTGCGGCCGCCACCCCCTCCCGGGAAAAGCCGGACACCGCCAGTGCGAGGAACGCTCCCGGAAAGGGGAGCGTGATGCCCGAGGCGAGGTAGCCGCCGGGCCGGGAGACCCGCATGGTGCGCCCCCAACGAAGCTGCCGCACCAGCACCTCGGCCACCGTCTCGCCACCCCGCATGACGCTCTCCACGAAAAAGGGGGAAAGCTCCAGGCGATAGCCGGCCCGATGGATCATGTTGCCCAGCTGGTAGTCGTCCGCGAGGTAGTCGGCCAGCGCCGCAAACCCGCCGATCCGCTCCAGAGCGCTCTGCCGCACAGCCATGGAGGCGCCCAGCGCAAAGCTCAGCCCCTCAAGTTTCAGCGCCGTCATGACATTGGGGACCATTTCGCAGGAGAAGCCGAGCGCCTCGATGGCGCAGCCGACCCCCTCGGCACCGGAACTGCGGTACAGCGAGGTAACCAGTCCCACCTCAGGATCGGCAAACGGCGCGCAGACCTCCCGCAGGTAGCTCCCGGTGACCCTGATGTCGCTGTCACAGACGATCAGGAGAGGGTGCTTCGCCAGGGCGTGCGCGTGCATCAGGTTGCACACCTTGTAATTTGCCCCGTGGATGGCGCCGTCCACAACCAGGGCGATGTCGACCGCAGGATACGCCGCCATCACCCGCTCGATCACCGGGATGACCGGGTCCGTCGGCGCGGCCGCCGCGAAGACGATCTGGAACTGCGGGTAGTCCTGGCGGCAGAACGAGGCGAAGTTCTCGAAGCTGTCGCCGTCCACCCCCTTCACCGGCTTCAGGATCGA
>DATCHY010000161.1:0-4140 GCA_036508065.1 Geomonas sp.
CGTTCAGCGCGTGTTTCTCGAGCTTTGCCGTGTTGTGGGCCACGTCGTAGACCATCCGCATATCGAGCTCGCTCGGACTCGACCGGAAGACCTCGGAAAAGACCTCCCTGATCCGGTGCAGGATCACCTGCCGGTTGGCGAACGCCATGTTGACGGCGCACTTCATGGCGCTGTAATACGCCTGCCCCTCCGGGGAGTGGAAAGGAGCGCAGGCGAGCTCCCGGTCGACTATCTTTATCCCGTACTTGCGCTCCATGACCGAGAGAAATAGTTTCAGGTAATCGGTCGCCACCTGGTGTCCAAAGCCGCGACTTCCGCAGTGAAACATGATCACCACCTGGTTCGGGATGGTGAGGCCGAATGCTGCGGCCCGCTCCGCGTCTAAGATGTTTTCCGGCTTTGCCACCTGAATCTCGCAGTAGTGGTTGCCGCTGCCCAGCGTTCCGAGCTGATTGTAGCCGCGCTCGATAGCCTTGCTGCTGACGTGTGAAGCGTCCGCGTCGGGGAAACAGCCGCCCTCCTCGGTCATCTGGAGATCATCTTCGGTGGCAAAACCGCGCCTTAGGCACCAGTTAGACCCCTGCTCGATAACCTCCTGGAATTCTGCCTGGTTCAGCCTCACGAATCCATGGCAGCCGACGCCGGTCGGAATCCTCGCGAAGAGCCTGTCGACCAATTGGTGCAGGCGCGGCTTGACCTCGTCGGCGCTGAGATTGGTCAGCACCAGCCGCATCCCGCAGTTGATGTCGAACCCGATCCCGCCGGGAGAGATGACGCCGGTGCCCGGGTCCATGGCAGCGACCCCGCCGATCGGAAAGCCGTAGCCCCAGTGGCCATCCGGCATGCAGTAGGCGTATTTCTGGATCCCGGGGAGCGTCGCGACGTTGCTTACCTGCTCGAAAACCCCCGCATCCATCTCCTTGATGAGTTTCTCAGTGGCGTAGATCCGGGCCGGCACCAGCATCCCTTCCTTGTAACTGACCGGGAGCTCCCAGATCGTATCGGAAATCTTTTTCAGTGCCGCTGGCATATCCATGGTCACCCTCCGCTACTGGTGCTTCAAAGGTACCTGCGCTGACAATATTATCATATTTTCATTGCTCTGGATGGTTGCCGGATTTTCGAGGTAATGCTGGTCCTCGGTGGTGGAAGGCGAGTTACGGGGGGACGTGAAGAGGGTTGTTGGGGTAAAGGATGCGGCACTAAAAAGAGGGTACCTGCGGCGAGCAGTCACGGGTGGTGTTTCCCGGGCAACTGCTTCAGGGCGGGTGCTCCCTCTGTTGTGATGTACTACTTTTGTGGCGGATCAGGACTCTTACCTGGTATCCGGCACTCCCGGCGATTGCGTTGCCTGCGCGGCAAGCGCCCTCGTGTCCTGCGGGAGGTCCTCGGTCTTCACCCAGTTTCCGGAATTGTCGTAGCCGGTGATGCAGCCCCGCTCGAGCAGGTAGTCGAGGTGGTAATCGTTGATGACGTCGTAGGTGAAATCGTCGTAGCAGACCAGAACGCCCATGCTGTTTCCCTCCTGTATCTAGTAATCGGTCCGGGTTATACTGCATCTTATCGGCGGATAGGAAGATTACTTTAATATTTAGCGTCTGCTGCCGCGGACTTTTATTAGTGTCTGCTCCCCCGACTTTTTCAGCCCTTGCTGCGTAATGCCGCAACGGGGTTGTTGACAAGCGTGTGGGGTCACCTGTATGCTCCAAGAGCGCCTAAAGCGCAACAATTCAGCGAAGAGGTAAATTATAAATGGATAGCGAAACCAAGGAAGAGATGGAGACTGGCGAGGAGAGCTTTGCCGCCATGTTCGAGCGCAGCCAGAAGGATGCCGGGCACTTGAAGCCTGGGTCAAAAGTGGAGGCGACAGTCCTTAAAATTGCCAAGGAGTGGGTCTTCCTGGACACCGGCCGCAAGGGCGAAGGGGTCCTCGACATAAAGGAACTGACGGACGCCGAAGGCAATCTCAGCGTCAAGGTGGGGGACAAGGTTTCTGCCTGGTTCATCTCCTCGCGCAACAACGAGATGCGCTTCACCACGAAGATCGGCGGGGGAAGCGGCGCGGCCGCCGGGAATGCGCAGCTCGAGGAAGCCTATGCCGCCGGCATCCCTGTTGAAGGGGTGGTTGAGAAGGAGGTGAAGGGGGGCTTCGAGGTGAAGGTTGCCGGCTCTCGCGCCTTCTGCCCATTCTCCCAGATGGGGCTGAGAAGAATCGACGACAGTGCGGCCATGATCGGCAAGCACCTCTCTTTCAGGATCAGCGAGTATGCCGAAAACGGCCGCAATATCGTGCTGTCGCACCGTGCGCTTCTCGAGGAGGAACTGCAGCAGCAAAAGGATGCGCTGAAGGAGACTCTGAAAGTCGGGGAGAGGGTCCGCGGAACCGTGACGTCTCTGCGCGATTTCGGCGCCTTCGTGTCGATCGGCTGCGTCGAGGGTCTGCTGCCGATTTCCGAGGTGGCCTGGGCACGTGTGAACGACGTTAGTGAAGTCCTCGCCGTGGGCCAGGAACTCGAGTTGGTGGTGAAGGGGATCGACTGGGAAAAGGACAGGATCTCCTTCTCCCTGAAGGACACGCTCGCCGACCCCTGGGAGCAGGCAGCCAACGCCTTCCCCGAGGGATCCTATCAAAATGGCAAGGTGGCGCGGCTCACTCCGTTTGGCGCCTTCGTGACGCTGGCAAGCGGCGTGGACGGTCTGATCCACATCTCTAAGCTGGGCGCCGGCAAGAGGATCCAGCATCCCAAGGAAGTACTGGCCGAAGGCCAGGACGTCGAGGTGAAGGTCGAGGGCGTAGACCGTGAGCAGCGGAGGATTTCCCTCTCCCTGGCATCGGTAAGCCGCGCCGAGCAGGAGCAGACCGACACCATGGCTGCCTATAGGGCGAGCGTCGCCGAGGTTCCCAAAGGAATGGGGACGCTGGGAGACCTCCTGAAGGCGAAGCTGGCAAAGGGGTAAGCTCTTGGAGGAACTGTTCCCAGATCGCGCCTGGATGCTGAAACTGGCACGGACCAGGATGCCCTTCGGCAAGTACGCGGGCACGCTTCTCGTGGACCTGCCCGAACCTTACATTGTCTGGTTCCGACAGGAGGGCTTCCCCGCAGGGGAGCTCGGCGAGATGCTGCAGTGCATCTATGAGGTGAAGCTGAACGGCTTGGAATACCTGTTTGATCCGTTAAAACGGTAAGGTTCACGCTTAGCAACGGAAAACGACCACACAAAAAAGCCCCCTCGCTGTCTGCAAGGGGGCTTTTTTGCCAGTCCATCCGTCAGTTTTTGTTTCTTCTCTACAGGCCCGAGGCCGCTGCATCAAAAGGGGAGCTTTCCTGCCGGCTGTTTGCGCAGCAAGAGTCCGTTTCCCCAGCAGTCGCTAGCGCATCCATTCCACACGGACCGCGCTTTGGTCATGGCTCCAATTGTAGTGGAGTTCCCCCTTTTGCGACTTGTACACCTCGCGTCCCAGCTTCTGGGCCAGCTTGTCCTCCGTTGTGGTGACGGTGATCTGGCCAGCCTCTTCCTTGATCTCCATGATCCGTCCGATCGGGTTCTTCTGCCGGGACTTTGCCTCCTCGTTTTTGATGGTGTTCAAGATCTCG
Organism: Geomonas sp.; assembly: GCA_036508065.1. Lineage (GTDB taxonomy): Bacteria > Desulfobacterota > Desulfuromonadia > Geobacterales > Geobacteraceae > Geomonas. The sequence continues at coordinate 3,597 of DATCHY010000161.1, forward strand.
TCCTTGTGGGAGGCGAGGTAGGGGCCCGACAGGGTGACGACCCCGGCCGGATTGTGATCTTCCGTGCGCTGGCAGGCGGGGCAGAGCACTTCGCAGCTGGTTTCACCGTGTGCGGATTCAACCTGCCATCTCTTGTTGTGGTAGACTAGGCCGCACCCCTTGCACAAGGCAGCCTCCGGCAGCCCGCGCTTCGGCAGGTAAACGTCGGTGCTCCGGACGCTCATCTGTCCCCTCTCCTCCATACCTTCCCTGTTTGAATCCCGTTTCATATTAGAACCCCGTGCCATAAGAACACCTCCTGACGATTGTTAGGATTTTCTCAAGTATAGCACCGGTTCTCCATCGCGCATGAAAGGTCGTGCAAAAAGACGCAAGCACCTGACTATATCGGCGGGGGAGCCCTTAGAGATGAAGTCAATCGAGTAGGGTGAGGCGAACTGATCAGGTTCGCCTCAGCCCTCTCACAGAACCGTACGTACGGGCCTCGTATACGGCTCATGTCCATCCTATCCTCATCAGTTTGAGGCGGTTGCCGCCGTTCGTA
>DATCHY010000162.1:0-3710 GCA_036508065.1 Geomonas sp.
TAATCTTCCGCAGATTATGTTCCTACCCCTTCAAGGGGGAGGGAGTTTCTCCAGCGGAAGATCAGCGCTAGTCAGGTTTTGCAATGTTCCCCGCACGTAGAGACGCATTGCATGCGTCTCCGGGTTCTTCCTGCGCAGTGCTCGAAGGTAAATTGAAGGTCGGATTTTTGCCCTTGCTGCTCCGGCCCAGGAAGGAAATCGCCGGGACAATACGTGGTAGAATAGATCATGAAAACAGACAGCAAACCAAAGCCTCTTCATTGTTGACTCGACCGGTTGCAGTTCATGGCCCGTTTGGTCGCAGGGAAGGTTCTTATGCCCTTCAGGAAACTCTCAGCCGCAATTATCATCCCGCTTCTTACAGCTCTCTGCGCCTTCTGCCCGGAAACTCTTCCTGCTGCCGTGAAAAACTCGGAACTCGCCAAGTCCCGCCCGCCGGTTTCCTACTACGTGGAGATCAGCATCAGCCGCAATCTTCTCACGCTCTTTGAAAGGAGGGATGACTCCGAGCAGGTGCCCGTCGCGCAGTATCCGGTCGGCACCGTGGTCCAGGGGCTCAAGACCTATCCGACCGGGGTCGGCAAGGTGACCGCCATCTCCTTCAACCCGTGGTGGTATCCAACCCCCTACTCGCGGCAGGTGTTCCGGGGACGCGGCATCGAGCTTCCGCCAAAGGTACCGCCGGGAGACCCCCTGAACTACATGGGGCCCTTCAAGATTTCGCTGTCGCACAGAACATGGAAGGGTGCGATTTACCGGATTCACGGCAACAACAACCCGAAGCGGGTAGGGCGGCGGGTGACAGGCGGATGCTTCGTCATGGGTAACGCGGAGGGCCTGGCGCTGGCGCACAGGATCAGGGTGGGGACCGAGGTGAATATCGTGCCGTGAAGTGGAAAACAGAGACAACTGGCTTGATCGTTATCCCTTAGGGCCGAGACCGTCTTCACTCAGAGCATGAGGCGCAAAGCCGTTGCACCGGAAGGCGAGAACAACCATACGAGTCCACAGCAGTTAAGTAGCACGGTCAGCCAGAAAACTATCTGGAATGACTGCTTCTTGGTTTTGTGACGCAGCAGCGTCTGCGCAACCAGGGCTCCGGGCCAGCCACCGACGAGTCCCAGCATCTGCAGGGTGTTCTCAGAAATCCTCCACTGACCGTTCCTCGCCGCCGACTTGTCCAGCAGGTAGGCAAAAAAAGCGACGGCGCTGGCACCGAGATAGAGAAAAACCACCGCGAAAGGCAGCCTCCCCGCGAAGGCCGAACCCATTACAAACAGAAGAAAGAGCGTGGCGAAGGGAAGTGAGAGTGCAGGCATCAGTAATGATACCGGGCCTGCAGGAAGTCTATCCGGTCATCGCGAACAAGATAGACGATGCGGTGTTCCTGGGTCAGGCGCCGTGACCAGATGCCCGGGGAAAGGTATTTCAGAGGTTCCGGTTTACCTATACCAGTGAAGGGGTCGCGTAGAATTGCTTCGATCAGGTTGAGTGCCCGCAACGCAGTTTTACGATCGGTTTCAACCCAGTGCCGGAGGTCTTCACGGAATTCAGGCTGAAAGATTGCTTCGCGGTGCTTAACCTTCAAGGCCGATTTCCTTGCGGAGCTCGGTCGGAGTTGAAACTTCCCCTTGCCGGTTCAGGGCGCGCTCCAGGGACGCGAGCAGGCGTTGCGCATTCTTGGGAGAGCGCATGAGGTGGGCCGTCTCGACAAGGCTTTCCAGTTCATCCGCGGCTATCATGGCGACGCTTTCTCCGCTGCGTCGGTCGATGACCACGATCTCCCTGTTTTTCGTTACTTCGTCGCACAATCCAGCAAAATTTGCCCGGGCGCTGGTATAGGTCGTTTTTAGCATGGTTTCTTCTCCTGTGAATGGTACAGAATCACTGTACATAAGCGACATAGATTCGTCAATCATCATTTTACAGGTGGAAATACAACAGCCTCACCAAAGGAACTGGTTCCCTGGATGAGGCTGTTGTATTCCGTTGGTTTGTCTGGTGTGTCGGGCTGACCCCGGGGGACCTCTCCTGGAGGCTTAGAGGCCGCCGTCCTCGGGGTGGTTGATCACCCGCGCCACCTTCTCCTTGTAGAGGATCAGGTTCACCTGGTCCTTGATGCGGCTGAAGCTGAAGTTCAGGTTGTGCTCGTAGGCCAAAAGCGCCACCGGCTCGATCTGCCCGGGATCGCGCAGTCTGAACAGGATCCGGTTCCCGCCCGCGAGCGATTCCAGGAAGGTGACGGTGACATCGAATTCGATGCTGCCGCGCTCGCCGGTCAGGTCGACCAGGTTCCCCTCGTCACCCTCGGTGAACTGGTCGCTGAGATTAATCCTCTGCGCCGAGCTCCCCGCGCTGTCCGCAAAACTCCTGATGATCCCGCCGCCTCCGATGATGGTTTCGTCCTCCACCACGAAACGCCCCAGCCGGATATTCTCGCTGAAAAGATCGGCTGCGATCTCGCTTCTCAACGACAGCAGCACATTCCCGACCTCGGTCGCCATCAGCTCGTCCGCGTACCTCTCGGTCACCTCCAGCGAGGAGGAGTCGAGCCGCTCCTCGATGGCGAGTACTGTCGCCTGCACTTCGCTTGTGGCGAGCTTCAGGGTATAGGTTTGGCCGTTTTTGAACGGCTGGTCCGCCAGCCAGAAGATGCTGGCCCGCAGCTCCCGGGTCTTGACCGGGGCCTTGCCGCGGTGGGAGATCACTTCGCCGCGCTCGACGAAGAGTTCGTCCTCGGTGGTGATCCCGATGCACTCGCCTGCCGTTGCCACGGCCAGGTCGGGCTCCTGCCATTTCTCGATGCTCTTGATCCGGGTGATCTTGCCGGAGGGGAGAAAGATCACCTCGTCGCCCTTTTGCGCCGCGCCGGTCTCGATCCTGCCGGCGTAGATCCTCTTGCCGTCCCACTTGTAGACGTCCTGCACCGGGAGCCTCAGGGGCAGGTTGGCATCGCCGCGCACGTTCTGGAAGGTGTCGAGCGCCTCGAGGACGGTGGGGCCGGTATACCAGGGGGTGCCGCCCAGCCTGTTCGCCATGTTCTCGCCGTCGCGGGCGGAGATCGGGATCACGTAGGAGGGGATGATGTCGACCGAGTGCAGGAAGGCGCGGATGTCGTTTTCCACCTGGCGGAACACCTTCTGGTCATAGCCGACCATGTCCAGCTTGTTGATGGTCACGACGACCTGGCGGATGCCCAAAAGCGACAGGACGTAGGCGTGGCGCTTGGTCTGCTCGCGCACCCCCTCGACGCCGTCCACCAGCAGGATCGCAGCGTCCGCGGAGGATGCGCCGGTGATCATGTTCTTCAGGAACTGCTTGTGTCCCGGGGCGTCGATGATGACGTAGGGGCGCTGAGCCGTCTTGAAGAAGGTCGATGCGGTGTCGATGGTGATGTTCTGGTCGCGTTCCTCTTCGAGGGCGTCCATGAGATAGGCGTACTCGAATTCGCGTCCCTGGGCCCGGCAGGTGGCGGCGATCTCCTGGTAGCGGGTTTCGGGGATGGAGCCGGTGTCGTAGAAGAGGCGACCGATCAGGGTCGACTTGCCGTGGTCCACGTGTCCGACGATGACTATTTTTAGGGTTTCATCCTGATTCATACTGTCCACTCCTTAAAGGCGGTTCAACGTTCTACGTTCAACGTTCAACGTCAAAAACAGTTCAAAGTTCAAAGCAAAAATTCCAAACGTAGAACGTAGAACGTAGAACGT
>DATCHY010000163.1:0-9211 GCA_036508065.1 Geomonas sp.
ATGGTCACGGCGCCCCAGTATCCCACGAACCATGCCTCCAGCGTGATCGGGATCACGTAAAATATCAGCAGGGAATAGTCGCCGGTGAGGTAGTCTACGTAGCCCAGCAGCGCCACCATGATGAATCCGATGAGCATCAAGAGCCAGGCGGGCAGTTTCATGATCGATTCCTGCATGGAGATTTCCTTTCCAGCCGCCAGTAGACGCAGACACGCCAAGTTACAGTCTTCACCCTATGGTTTCATATATAGTTTTTAATCGGGCACCGCAAGACAAAAAAAAGGGAACCGGTGGTCCGGTTCCCTTTCTCTATAAATCTCTCCGCCATGTCGTTGGTTCGGGGCCTCACAGCGAGTTCCCAATCAGGTGGGCTTCTGTAGATCGTTTCAGGCAAATCCCGCGTAATGGGGCAGCACACCGCGACCGAAACAGTTGCCCGTTCAATGAATTATTCCGCAGGGGCTTTAGTAACCTCACGGACAGGGCAGAGAGACTAACTGTGTTTGTATACTATCCCCGCTCAGAGGATAAATCAAGACGCTTTTTATCTCAGCACAGCAGTTTTTGCAAAAGGGCTCGATTTAATGCACTCTTCCGGTTTGTAAGACGTGGGGGCGCGGCTTGCTCCGCCGGTGCACCAGAGAGAAAGGGCGGAGCAGGCCCCGCCCCTGCGTGGATGGGGCGAGCACGCGGGAAAGGGGTGATCAGGCTCAGACCCGCGACAGAGCTACATCTGCGGACTCTTAACGTGTTGCAATTTTACCCGTTTGACGTACAATGCGCCAACGACAGCTTTTTAGCGGAGGGAAGATGCATCTCAGGGATGAACAGATCGGACGTCTGGCGGAGAAGGTGCTCGGGGATCTCGAGCGTGCGGGACTGATCACGGCGAAGCAGGGGAGGACCGCAATCCTTGCGGCCATGAAGGCTGCCATCTCCGCGGACCTGAAGGTGGAGGAGGCCCTGGAGAGGGACGCAGAAGCGCTCCTGGAGCAGACCCTGCGCGGGATCGGCGGCGGCGAGGGGATCGACAGGCACAAGATGCTGAGGATGATCAAGGAGAAGCTCGCCAAGGACAGAAAAATCGTACTTTGATCGCCGCCCCTGCGTCAGGCCTATTACCAGTCAAAAGTGAGGGTATCATGCACATTTCGGAAGACCGCATCTCGCACATCGCACACCAGATCTATGACAAGCTCTGGCGTGACGACCTCGCCGATTTCCCGGACGAACGGCGCGCCCTCGACTCGATAAAGGGGTCGATTGAAGGATTTTTCTCCCTCATGGGGCAGGTGGACCAGGTGGTCAGGGACAAGCTCGCCTCCTACAGCCAGGCCAAGGTCCCCGGGAGCCGGGAGTGGGAGATCCTGTACCAGAAGTTCTACGCGGAGGAACTGGCGAAGAAGAAGTGGTGAAGCCCCGGTTAGCCGCCCGGGGCGAGATAAATTTATTTTTATTCGCCCCTTGATTTTTGCCATCATGCTGTTTATATTTACGAAGCGATTAGCACTCGGCTGTTTTGAGTGCTAATATTTTTTCTATCACTAGAGATCTGGTATCTCAAAGAAAGGAGAGTGAAGGCATGAATCTTAGACCGCTGCAGGACCGTATCATCGTGAAGAGGGTTGAGGAAGAAACCATGACAGCCGGTGGGCTTTACATCCCGGAGACAGCCAAGGAAAAGCCGCAGCAGGGCGAAGTCGTGGCAGTCGGCAAAGGGAAGAGGGGCGAGGACGGCAAGGTGTTCCCGATCGACTTGAAGGTGGGCGACAAGGTGCTGTTCGGCAAGTACGCAGGGAGCGAAGTGAAGCTGGAAGGCAACGACTTCCTGATCATGCGCGAAGACGACATCCTCGGCGTCATCGAGAAGTAAGGCTTTCGGGCGCAGGCGCCCAGGGTTTATCTACCATCGCTACCCGATAATCATCCCAAGGAGGATATGATACCATGGCTGCAAAGATCATAAAGTTCGACCAGGACGCAAGAAACTGCATCCTTAAAGGTGTAAATACGCTGGCTGACGCTGTTAAAGTGACACTGGGTCCCAAGGGGCGCAACGTCGTCATCGAGAAATCCTACGGCGCGCCGCTCATCACCAAGGACGGCGTCACCGTCGCCAAAGAGATCGAGCTTGACGACAGGTTCGAGAACATGGGCGCACAGCTGGTCAAGGAAGTCGCTTCCAAGACCTCCGACGTGGCCGGCGACGGCACCACGACCGCTACCGTGCTGGCTCAGGCGATCTATCGTCAGGGTTCCAAGCTGGTTGCCGCGGGCCACAACCCGATGGAAATCAAGCGCGGCCTGGACAAGGCTGTTGAGGCGCTGGTCGCCGAGCTGAAGAGCATCTCCAAGCCGATCAAGGACCACAAGGAAATCGCGCAGGTCGGCACCATCTCGGCCAACAACGACAAGACCATCGGCGACATCATCGCCCAGGCGATGGAGAAGGTCGGCAAGGAAGGGGTCATCACCGTCGAGGAAGCAAAGGCGATGGAGACCACCCTTGAGACCGTCGAGGGGATGCAGTTCGACCGCGGCTACCTCTCCCCCTACTTCGTGACCGATCCCGAGAGGATGGAAGCGAACATGGAGAACGTCAGCATCCTGATCCATGACAAGAAAATCTCCAACATGAAGGACCTGCTTCCGGTACTCGAGCAGACCGCCAAATCGGGCCGCCCGCTGCTGATCATCGCAGAGGACATCGAAGGCGAGGCTTTGGCGACTCTGGTCGTCAACAAGCTGCGCGGCGTGCTGAACGTCTGCGCCGTCAAGGCACCGGGCTTCGGCGACCGCCGCAAGGCGATGCTGGAAGACATCGCTATTCTCACCGGCGGCAAGGTGATCTCCGAAGAGGTCGGCTTCAAGCTCGAGAACGCCACGATCGACATGCTGGGAAGCGCCAAGAAGATCACCATCGACAAGGACAACACCACCATCATCGACGGTAACGGCATCGAGGCTGAAATCCAGGGCCGCGTCAAGATGATCCGCGCCCAGGTCGAGGAGACCTCCAGCGACTACGATCGCGAGAAGCTCCAGGAAAGGCTTGCCAAGCTGGTCGGCGGCGTCGCCGTCATCAAGGTGGGAGCCGCAACCGAGATCGAGATGAAAGAGAAGAAGGCACGCGTCGAGGATGCGCTGCACGCAACCCGCGCCGCGGTCGACGAGGGCATCGTCCCCGGAGGCGGCGTAGCTTACCTGCGCGCCATGGTCGCTCTCGACAAGCTGGAGCTCCCCGCCGAGCAGCAGTTCGGCGTCAACGTCATCAGGCGCGCCCTCGAGGAGCCGATCCGTCAGATCGCTCAGAACGCCGGCGTAGACGGCTCCATCGTCGTCGACAAGGTGAAGAACGGCAAAGGCGCCTTCGGCTACAACGCTGCCGACGACACCTACGTCGACATGATCGAGGCCGGCATCATCGACCCTACCAAGGTCTCCAGGTACGCGCTGCAGAATGCGGCCTCCGTGGCAGGTCTCATGATGACCACCGAGGCGATCATCGCCGACAAGCCGAAGGAAGAAGGCTCCATGCCCGCTATGCCGGGTGGCATGGGCGGCATGGGTGGAATGGGCGGCATGGGCGGCATGATGTAATTCGCAGCCCGGCTGCATGAAGATGGAAAAAGGGGAACCGGCATTGCGCCGGTTCCCCTTTTTTTCATTGGGCACCTGGAATGGTGCGAATCTGCAGCAGACTCGGGTTTAGGGGGTGAAAATTGCCTTCCTGGCAATGTTTTATGTGGTTAAATTGGTATACTCTAATTCGTCGCGATAATAGCCTGATACGATTGAAGGGAGGACAAATGCCGCAGACGGTCCGCAGCATACAGATCGTTGGGGGAAACTGCCTGCTGAACACCTTGCTGGCAGCATTCCTGAAAGACTCGGTCGGCGCCGATTGCAGATGTTGTGCGACGCTCGAGGATGCGGCGCGGGTCAAAAGTATGGAGGGAGAAAGACAGCTCATCTTTATCGACTGCTTTGCCATGCGAAGGGATGATATCCTCTCGATGATGGAATCCGCCTGCCTGCGCAAAGTGACCGGCATGCGCCCCGCGCTGTTCAACCTGCACTCCGAGATGTCGATCGAACAATCTGCCATCGGGTCCGGCATCCGGGGCTTTTTCTACCTTGATGATCCGATCGCCTGCCTGGCTAAGGGGATCACGGCCCTGTTCGATGACGAATACTGGATCTCGCGCAAGCTGCTCATCAACTTTCTTGCCATGCCGAACCATGTCGTGGCTTTTGCCACCCACCATCCCGAACTCACGCTGCGGGAATCCGAACTGATCGGACTGCTAACCCAGGGTCTGTCTAACCAGGCTATAGCCGATCTTTTATTCATCAGCATTCCGACCGTAAAATCCCACCTGAGCAGCATCTATCGAAAGATCAAGGTCAGCAATCGGCTGCAGGCGGTTTGCTGGGCCGAAAAAGCGGCCACCAACCTCGCCTCTCCTCCGCAGGTATGAACGGCACCAACTAGTTTTCCTACCTAAATAGTCCCAGGTCATACCTTGGTCAAGCACGGCCGGGTAAACCCGCATCCCCTGTTCCATTTCCTGCCATCCGCCTGAAATCCCCGGATATCGACATGTTGTGATGATACTGATTGCGCCACAGCAGACTGAGGCGACAGGTCGCCGGCCAGATCTGCGTGTAAAACGTACTGTGCCGCACGGTGTTCCCCCTCCAGGATGCATATCCCCTTTTCATACCAAGGATCAGCCTTCCAGTCGATAGAATACCTCGCTGTGAAGATCTAGAATTAGCCATTCAATTCACTTCCCATTGCCGAATGGAAAATCTTTCATAACACCAAAAGACAGTGAGTTCGAAATCCGATGCTGCAATGACGGCGTCAGGTGACACCATGAAAGCAACGAACCGGATCGGAAAAACAGGCATAACCATTATCGGCGCGATCTGGATGCTCAGCTTTTTCGTGCCTGCCGATCTGCAGGCGGCAGTTGCGCAGGTGAGGGTTTCCGCGGAGGTGATCGATCCTGCAGTGATCGATTGCTCCAAAATACTCGCTGGTCCCGCGGCAGAAACAGCCGCAAAGACGACCGATACGGCTGCTGCTCAGAAGGCCCAGCCCGAGATTAAGGTCGTGACTGTGGAAGGAGTGACCTGGCTCAGTATTGATTACAACTAAAAGAGCAATCCGGAATGCAGTTTACCTAAAGGGGCGAGGCCCGTCGGAGCAAATCCGGCGGGCCTCGCTGTTTGTTAGGCAGTGGCTAATGAAATCACTACAGAGGTGAGCGTGTACTGCCGAAGAGATAGCGAGGGGGGCGCGCAATCTGCACGAACCTGGCGGCGCAGGTCCCTCCGCCCGGGCTCACGGGATATCATGGAATATCAAGGGATTACTTTACAGGGGCCACCGGTTCAAGGTATTATTAAAGGGTTGTTGGCCTCGGTCTTCGGTGCGGTTTTCCGGGCGCCGCGCGGCAGGAAAAAGCAGGTTCCGTTGGCTTGGAATCAGTAACAGTGTCCTTCAGAGGAGGGCCTTGCATGAGTGAACAGGTCCGAAAATCGGGAGAGAGTCCGCCACCGGGGCACCCGAGCTCGGAGGAAATATCTTCCGCCACCGATGTCATGTCGGCCATGGTAAGAACCGCGAAAGGGCTGCGCATTTACCTGCCGAACAACCCGGTGCTCATCAGGTTTGCCGAGGAATTGAACGGCAAGATAACGGCGCACATGGCTCGGTATGGCGACTTCAAGCTCGATGTTGAAACGTTTGCGCTCTGGTACAAAGGGACCGAGGTGTACCAGAACCAGGATACCAAGGAGAGCATCGCCTTTCGCATGCATTCCGACGGCATCAGGGTCCTGATGTTCTCCCAAGGGCTTGCGGACCGGGAACTGACCGTATTCCTGGAGATCGTCGGCTTCGAGCGGCCAAGTCAACGGGACGACGACATCGTCACCCGGCTCTGGGAAAGGAGCCTGCCCCACATTACCTGCCTGCTGGAAGATGATTTTGTCGAAATCAACAGCCTGGAGGAAGATGATTCGGCCAGAGCCTCCCAGCAGGGTGCTCTGTCCGAAATATTGGGAGTGCTTGCCTCCAGTTCCCTCCCCGCTCCCCGGATGGTCCCGACGCACCTGCTCATGCTGACCGGGGAAGAGGCGAACTGGCTGCGCAAAGCCAAACAGGCCGATGCGCAGAGAAGCCCTCTGGATGATGTCATCAATATCCTCTCCGCGATACTCGCCGGCGTGAAGGATCCCGAGACCTTCCGGGATTTCGCCGACATCACCGTCAACCTGACCGTCAACATGTTCCTGGCGGGGGAGATCGGGCACGTGCTCAGGCTGGTCCGCTTCATGGCTCAGCTGCTCACGCTCGGCAGCATCCAGCCCGACCAGAGGGAGCAGATCGCCGGATCTCTCGCCGGTATACTCTCCGAAAAAACTTTGCAGGTGCTCCAGGAGGCCATCGATGGTGGCGAGACTGTCAGCCACGAGGAGCTGAAGGAACTCCTGCAGATCTTCGGCTTGCCTTCGCTCGCGGCTATCTGCGAACTGCTGGGACGCGTGGAAAAGTTGAAAACGAGGAAGGTGGTCATCGAGGTCCTCATCGAGCTCGGCAAGGACAATCCCGAGGTCTTCGCCCCTTTCCTGTCCGATCCGCGCTGGTTTCTGGTCCGTAATGTCGTCATGGTCCTGTCCCTGCTCGGTACCCCTGTTGCGCTGAGGATGATTGTCGGGCTGATCTCGCACAAGGAACCGAGAATCCGCAAGGAAGTGCTCGGATTCCTGGAGCGTTCCGCGGATCCCAAAGCCAGGGCCTACATCGTGAAGTTCCTGAGGGACGATTCCAGCGCCCTGCGGATCAGGGCGCTGCAGATCCTGGCCAGGGAAAGGCTCCCTTTCGCACTCAAGCCGATACTGGCACTTACCACCGCGGACGATTTCAAGACCAGGGAGATCGCCGAGAGGAAGGCGGTTTACGAGGCCCTCGGGGAACTCGGCTCGGAGCAGATGATCCCCCTGTTCAGGGAGATGCTGCTGAAAAAGAGCTGGTTCAAGCGGGCGAATCAAAAGGATAGCGCCATCTGTGCCGTGGCGGGGTTGCTGAAGGTGAGGAGCCCCGCGGCTCTTGAGCTCCTCGAGGAGGCGCGCAACCACGGTAACGTGGAGATCAGGGGAATTGTAGCCCAGGCCATCGAGGCCGTTGCAGCCGGCACTGGAAAAACGGCGGCTTAGTCCGGGGGAGGTTCGAAAATGGCGCTGGAAATCAGTTCAGAACGGATGAACGACGAGATGGTCCGGTTCGGCAAAGCCCTGGTCGCCCAGCTGTTTGTCCTGTTCAAGACCTCGCTCAACTACAGTGAGGGGCACGCGGCACTCGACGCCCCCGTTGCCAATGTCGTAAAGGTGGTTCAGGAAATCCAGAGAAGAAACGAAGAGGCCTCGCTCAGGGTCAAGGGGAGGTATCTCTACCTGGGCGAGCTGCGCCTGAAGCCCGATTCGGCCAGTTACCACGTCTTCAGATTCGTCATGGGAGAGATGAAGCGGCACCTGATCGGCGGGATTTGCTTTAAGCTGATGGTGTCGGAGGACGACCTGCGCAGGTTCGTCTACGCCTTCCAGGAGGTCGAGCCGCAGCTGTCGACGGAGAGCTACACGAAACTCCTGGAACGGATGCAGCGTCGGATGATCGTCAACATCGAGGTGGAAACGCTTCCCGAAGAGATCGAGACGGTCGAAATCGACAAGGAGAAGCTGAAGGACGACAAGCTGAAGGCTAAACTGCTGTATCATCAGGCCGTGAACGCGATGGATGAGGTGATGGACAGTGCGGCTGCGGGTAAGACCCTGTACCTCAGGGAGTCCAAGCGGGTCGTGCAGCATATGATCGACCTGCTCGCCAGCCACGAGTCGAGCCTGCTCGGCCTGACCACCATGCACTGCTATGAGACGTACACCCAGAACCATGCGGCCAACGTCTGCATCCTCTCCCTGGCCATCGGGAAGCGGCTGGGACTGCCCAAGTTCAACCTCTGCGAGTTGGGCATGGCCGCCCTTTTCCATGACATCGGCAAAGCCGGTATCCCCCGGGAGATTCTCGACAAGCCTGTGGAGCTCTCACCCCAAGAGCAGCAGATGCTGGAGGCACACCCCCTGATCGGCGTCAAGAAGGTCATGCAGCTAAAGGGGTTGGACGCTTTGAGTGCCCGCATCATCACCGGCGTGTTCGAGCATCACCTGCTGGCCGATTTTTCCGGGTATCCGAGATTCCCCTACAAGAGGCTCAGTCTGTTTGGCAGGATCATCAGTATAGCCGACGGCTATGACGCGCTCACCTCGTCGCGGGTGAACGGCAGGACCCCCTATCCGCCCGACAAGGCGCTCCGTTTCATGCTCACCCGTGCGGGAAAGGCGTATGACCAGGGGCTTTTGAAACTCTTCATCAACTGTATCGGCATGCACGCGGTCGGCTCCCTGCTGCAGCTCGACACTAAGGAACTGGCCGTCGTCGTGGAAAACAGCCCCAATCCTGCCGACTGGGGCAACCCGCGGGTCAAGATAATTGCCGACTCCGCCGGCAAGGAGGTCGATGGCGAGGTCGTGGACCTGGCGCATCCCTCCTCCTGCCGGACCATCGTCGCCACCCTGGACCCCCGCCTGTATAACCTTGACGTCAGCCGGTATTTCTTGTGAAGGCCCCGCAATAATCAGCCGTTGCGGATGAGCTTCGCAGGGCGTCAGAAGTAAACTACCTCCAGCAAAGGCGCCCGGACGCCGGTTTCGTCTATTTCGATCACCCCGCGAATAACAGGCCCAAAATCCTCCAGTATCCGGATCTGGAAATTGGCCAGGCCCCTGCGCTGGGCTTCTGCCAGCAACGGAGTGACGTCTATCGAGACATGGCGGCCAACGTCGGCTTGGAATATCGGAGCTACGATCGCCGCGTCTATCAGAGCCGGTTGATCGAAATCTACTCCCCGCAAATCCAAGGGTGGAAAGGATACCAGTTCAATACGAATCGGAACTGAATTGGCTGCCGAATCGACGCTGACAATGAAAATATCGAGTGTCGCCGAATCAATCAAGGCGCCCAGTGGAACTGCTCCCGTCAAAGGGAAATCCAAAAAAGCACGGAATTCAGATCCGATGACAAGAGGATCCAGGCCGGCCAAAAGAGTCGGGGTGGTGCCCTGGGTTGTGGTGAATACGCCGTTAT
>DATCHY010000164.1:0-7584 GCA_036508065.1 Geomonas sp.
TCCGGTGCAGGCGACGCTCGTGCTCGACACCGGTGCATCCGTCACGGTCATCACTGAACGGCTCGCCGGACTGCTGGGCGTGGAGGGAAGGGATACTCATCCGGCGACGGTAACAGTAGCTGACGGCCGCAGCGTCGATGCGCGCTGGTTTGTCGCCGATGCGCTCGCCGTCGGGTCCAGGAGCTTTCCCGGACTGCGGACCGCAATCGTCCCCGGCAGCGGCAGGGCGGGGGAGGACGGTCTCCTCGGCATGGATTTCCTCAAAAACTTCCGCTACCAGGTGGACTTCAGCCGCAACGTCATCGAATGGAACCGACGCTAGAGGGGAGGGGAAAGACGAAGAAGGCTCTATCGTGCCGAATTAACGGGTCAGAGGGAGGGGCCGGTTTTTCGGGGGGGCGGGCGCGGGAGCTCGCCGCGGCACTGCTCGATGGCGGCAAACAGGTCTCTGTAATCGATCGGCTTCGTGATGTAGTGGTTGGTCTCAACCCCCTTTCGGACGGCATCCTGCAAGGTGGCTTTCCCGGTGTCGGCGGTAAGTACGATGAGTCTGGTGTGTGGGTTGATGGCCCGGATTTCATCAGCCATCTCGATGCCGCCCATTTCGGGCATGTTGATGTCGGTTATGACGATATCGGGAGCCTGGTTTTTAAACAGGTCCAAGCCCGCTTTGCCGTTGACGGCAGAGTAGATAGTCATGTCGGGAAATTTCCTGGGGATGATGGCAACGAGAATCTCACGTGCGTCCTTGTCATCTTCGACGACCAGAATCGAAAGACTCGCGCGATTTTTTCCGGATTCCATTTTCAGACCTCGCTACGTTATTTCCTCTCCCGATTAGCGCCCATCCTATGGCTAATCGGCTAACAAAGAACGGCTCAACAGGATCTCTAGTACGGCTTCACCCCTCCAGCTGGATTTGGCTTTTACCTGCCGTGTGCCAGGGTCTCCTGCCATTCGTGCCTCAGCTGGTCCGGCTCGCTTGATATACCCTTCAGCAACTGGAACAGGCGAATCTCCGCATCATCTGCAAAAGAGACGAAACGCACGCCGACCATCGAGTAAAAAGAGTGCACGACCTCGACCGTGAGGACCAGGGGGGGAACCCCTTCCTCAAGGAGGATGGAAAGTGTGCAGCGGTCGCCCGGGGGGACCATGATGCATTCATCGGCGCTGATCATGGCGCCCCTCAGGGAGATGTTCTCAAGGCGAGCCCGATAGGTCATGCTCTGATGGACCAGATCGCTTAGCGCGGTAAATTTGACCCGGTGGAAGCGCCGATGCTCCATGTTGAACTCCTCGCGTTGTCTTGACTGTCGAAGTGTATCTTATCGTCAAGCGTGCTGTAAACTGTAACCTTTATCTTTAATGATGGCTTCTCATGCCCTGGCAGAGACAATTCGGGACAAAGCAACGGGGCTGCCCGGGGCGGCGCTTTTCCGGTTGACTTCGGACCCCAAGTATTGTATTAAATAGCGTTTCCGAGGATTTTTCATTCTGGCCATCCCGGTGGCACGAGCAATCGGGCGCTGAGCCAAGATAAAATACAAAAGAAGTCAAGAGGGCCGAACCATTGATGGAAAACAAGATCAGGGTGTTCAGCGGTAACTCCAATCCGGTTCTGGCAGAGCAGATCTGCGCCTGCCTTCATGTGCCGCTGGGCAAGGCGAAGGTGAAGACCTTCTCCGACGGCGAGATCATGGTGGAGATCGGCGAGAACGTACGCGGCCGGGACATCTACGTGGTGCAGTCCACCTGCTCCCCGACCAACAACAACCTGATGGAACTGCTTATCATGATGGACGCCCTGAAGAGGGCCTCGGCAGCCACCATCACGGCGGTCATGCCGTACTACGGCTATGCCCGCCAGGACCGCAAGGCCGCGCCGAGAACGCCGATCACCTCCAAGCTGGTGGCTGACCTGATCACCGCGGCGGGAGCGAACCGGGTCGTCACCGTGGACCTGCACGCAGGCCAGATCCAGGGCTTCTTCAACATCCCGGTCGACAACCTCTACGCGGCGCCGGTGCTCTTGGCCCACCTGAATACCCGCTTCGCCACCGACATGGACAACCTGGTCATGGTCTCGCCCGACGCCGGGGGGACCGAGCGCGCCAGGGCCTTCGCCAAGAGGCTCGGCTGCACGCTGGCCGTCATCGACAAGAGGCGCACCGGGCCGAACGTAGCCGAGGTCATGCACCTGATCGGCGACGTGAAGGGCAAGATCGCCATCATCCTGGACGACATGATCGACACCGCAGGCACCCTGACCCAGGCGGCCCTCGCGCTGAAGGAGCATGGGGCGGCCAACGTCTACGCCTGCGCCACCCACGGCGTCCTCTCCGGCCCTGCCATAGACAGGATAAACGCCTCGGTCATCGAGAAGGTCGTCATCACCGACACCGTGCCGCTGGGCGACAAGGCCGAGCTCTCCGACAAGATACGGGTGCTCTCAGTGGCGGAGCTCCTCGCCGAGGCCATCCGGCGCATCCACGAGGACGAATCGGTCAGCTCGCTTTTCGTGTAGCAGCCGGAAGACTTAGACAAATTGCACCATTGCCATGTGATTCATCAAAATAACAACGATTGACATCGGAGGATGTATGAGTAAGCAGATACTGAATGTGGAACTGAGGGAAGAAACCGGCAAGGGGATTTCGCGCCGTCTGAGGGTTGCTGGGCGTATTCCTGCTGTTGTTTACGGCAAAGGGATGGAGTCCGTGGCTGTTTCCGTGGCGACCAGGGAGTTCTCCGAGGCGATAGCCGGCGAAGGCGGGCGCAACCACATCCTGACCCTCAAGTGCGCGGGCGAGCTGAACGGCCAGTCGGTCATCGTAGCCGACCTGCTCAAGGACTTCATCAAGGGTACGCCGCGCCACGTCGACCTGCACAAGATCAACCTCGCCGACAAGGTAAAGGTGCACGTCAAGATTATGCTGGTCGGTGAATCTGCCGGCGCCAAGTCGGGCGGCCTGGTCGATTTCGCGATGCACGAAGTCGAAGTCGAGTGCCTTCCGAACCATATCCCCGGGCATATCAACGTCGACATTACCAATCTTGTCCTGGGCCACTCGATCCACGTAGGCGACATCGTGGCACCGGTCGGGACCTTGATCCTCTCCGACCCCAAGGCGTCCGTCGTCAGCATCCTCGCCAAGCGCGGCGGAGAAGAAGCTGAAGCTGAAGTCGTAGCCGCAGAGCCTGCCGCGTAAAGCCAGGTAACCTATGGCAGCAAAACTTATCGTAGGGCTCGGCAACCCCGGGCCACAATACTCATGGACCCGCCATAACGCGGGTTTCATGGTTTTGGACCGCCTATCCCGTCTCGCAGGCATCCCCGTCACCAGGAAGGCCTTTTCGGGGCTTACTGGTGACGGGAACTGGGCGGGGGAGCGGGTCTACCTCCTCAAGCCGCAGACCTTCATGAACCTGTCCGGGCGCTCGGTGGCGGAGGCGCTCCGGTTCTACAAGCTCTCCCTCTCAGATCTCATCGTAATCCACGACGACCTCGACATCCCGTTTGGCAGGGTACGGCTCAAGGAAGGTGGCGGGCACGGTGGGCACAACGGCCTGCGTTCGCTGGCCCAGGAGCTCGGCTCGCCCGACTACCTGAGGATCCGGGTCGGCATCGGGCGGCCGGTTCACGGCGACGTGGTGAACTACGTGCTGTCCAACTTCGCCAAGGAAGAGATGGCCGGTCTGCAGGGTGTGCTGGACGGCGTGATCGACGCGCTGGAGATGCTTTTCAAGGAAGGCCTCCCCAAGGCGATGAGCATATATCACTGCAAACAATTGACAATTGACGATTGACGATTGACAACGGAGGCAAGTCGGAAGCGAAGGCCTTTGTCGTCCGGGATGGACGCCTTTTGCCTCGGTGTAACTCCTGACTGCGAGCGGTGCATAAATGGCCAATTGGTCATGTCGATCGGCGATTGTTCTTAAAGCATTCACAACAGGAAGTCATTGTCAATTGTCCATTGTCAATTGCTTCAAAAGAAAGTCATTGTCAATTGTCCATTGTCAATTGTCAATTGCTTAAAAGGAAGAATCATGGGTTTCAACTGCGGTATCGTCGGTCTCCCCAACGTGGGAAAGTCTACCATCTTCAACGCACTCACCTCCGCGGGGGCCGAGTCCGCCAACTATCCCTTCTGCACCATCGACCCGAATGTCGGCATCGTTTCGGTCCCCGACCCGAGGATGGACCGGCTCGCCGAGATCGTCCACCCGGAACGGATGCAGCCGACCACCATCGAGTTCCTCGACATCGCCGGGCTGGTCAAAGGGGCAAGCCAGGGCGAGGGGCTGGGCAACAAGTTCCTGGGGCACATCCGTTCCACTGACGCCATCCTGCACGTGGTGCGCTGCTTCGACAACGATAACGTGGTGCATGTGAGCGGCAACGTCTCCCCGCTGCGCGACATCGAGATCATCCAGACCGAGCTGGCGCTGGCCGACCTCGATACCGTGGAAAAGCGCCTGCTGCGCGTCGATAAACAGGCGAGAAGCGGCGACAAGAAGGCGAAGGAAGACTCGGATTTCTGCCTCAAGGTGAAAGCGACCCTGGAAAAGGGGCTCTCCCCGCGCCACCTGGCCGAGAATGAGGACGAAAGTCTGATACTGCGCGACATGCACCTCATGACGGCAAAACCGGTGCTCTACGTCGCCAACGTGGCCGAGGACGATCTGGAGGGGAAGCACCCGTACGTCGAGGAGGTGCGTAGCCTCGCGGTACGCGAGGGTAACGGCGTCGTCTTCATCTGCGGCTCGATCGAGGCCGAGATCTCCGAGCTCGACGGCGACGAGAAGCAGGCGTTCCTGAACGAGATGGGGCTCGCCGAGTCCGGCCTGGACCGTTTGATCCGTTCCGGCTACGAGCTGCTCGGTCTCATCACCTATTTCACCGCGGGGGTCAAGGAGGTGCGTGCCTGGACCATCACCAAGGGGACCAAGGCACCCGGCGCCGCCGGCGTGATCCACTCCGACTTCGAGAAGGGATTCATCCGGGCCGAGGTGATCGCCTACGCCGACTTCATCGCCGCAGGCGGCGAGGCTGGAGCCAAGGAAAAGGGGCTCATGCGCCTGGAAGGGAAAGAGTACGTGGTGCAGGACGGCGACGTCATGCACTTCAGGTTCAATGTGTAACTGGGGACCGGGGACTATTTCCGCAACTAAACTTGAACTTATTCAGTTTTCCGATATTTTTACTTGTCAAGGCTGCGCAACTGTAGTAAAGCTATCTGTTCCATAGAGCGGCTTAACGCCGTATCTCCTTGCTCCGGGCCAGACCCGGGGCTCCATTAACCGTGAGGAGGCATAACAATGAGGATGTACGAAACCATCTACATCGTCCAGCCGGACCTGGGTGAGGAAGAGATCAAGACTCTTACCACCAAGGTTCAGGACATAATCGCTAGCATGAACGGCGATTTCAAGAGGCTTGAGGACTGGGGCATCAGGAAACTGGCATACCCGATCAACAAGAGCCCGCGTGGCCGCTACTTTTATCTCCGTTTCGACGGCGAATCCCCGTTGATCGCCGAGTTGGAGCGCCGCCTGCGCCTTGACGACAAGGTGTATCGCTACCAGACCGTGAAGCTTGATGTGGATGTGGTAGTACCCGCAGCCGCTCCGGTGAAAGCTGCCGAGGAAGGAACTGAGGAAGTGACTGCTGAAGCTGAAGTTGCAGCTGAAGTCACCGAGGTTCAGGCCGAAACGACTACTACGGTGGAGGGATAGAACTATGTGCGCTGACGAGAGAACACCCCAGAGAAGCACCACCAGCGGCCCGAGGAAGAAAAGGCCGTTTCAGCGTCGTAAAGTCTGCCGTTTCTGCGCAGACAAGCAGGTTTCCATCGATTACAAGGATCCCCGCACCCTGCGTTACTTCGTTTCCGAGCGTGGCAAGATCATCCCGCGCCGTATCTCCGGCAACTGCTCCAAGCACCAGAGGCAGATCACCGAGGCGATCAAAAGGGCCAGAAACATTGCGCTGCTTCCCATCGCGGGCAGCCACGCAACTTCCTAGTCCGTGTCGTTTTCGCTGACTCCCTTGCTGCAGGGGCGCATTGTGGACGTGATCAAGGGGAGCGTCGCTACGGCGACGCTCTTCCTTGCATTCATGCTCCTGCCCGTTTTCGGCATGATTCCGGGTCTCTTCGCCACTGCTCCCGGTGTGTACTACACACTCAAGCACGGCAGGGGAACCGGTTTCGCGCTGGTGCTGGCAACTTCGGCGCTTCTTGCCGCAGTTACGGACCCGGCAGCGCTGGTCATCTACCTGCTGCAGGCGGGGGTCATGTCCCTCGCACTGTCGGAGTTCCTGATCCGGCTCAAGGGCGGGGCACGCTCCATCGTCTACGCGGTTGCCATAAACCTCCTCTTCCTCATGGCTGCCGCGGGTCTGTACGGGTATGTTACCGGCGCCGACCTGCACGCCAAGGTGATCAAGGGGGTGGAGGCAAGCATCACCCAGACCGCCTCGATCTACCAGAAGGCCGGAATAACCGGCGATGAGCTAAAGGCGCTCCAGGAGTCGATGCACCAGGCGGGTGCCCTGATCGTCACGATCTACCCGGCCCTGGTTACCGTGGCTCTTGGCCTGGTCGCCGCCGTGAACCTGATGGTGCTGTCGCGGATTGCCTCGCGGTTCCGCCTGCCGGTCTACCTGGGCGACTTCAGGAAGTACCGCAACCCCGAGCCTCTGGTCTGGCTCCTGATTGCGGCCGGGTTCGCCATGCTGGTACCGGAGAGCCTGGTTCACCTGGCGGCGCTCAACGTGCTGATCGTCATCTGCACCCTCTACCTGGTGCAGGGCTGTGCCGTCATCAGTCATTTCTTCAATAGTTACAAAGTACCGTTCTTTGCCAGATTATTCGTCTGCCTGCTCCTGATCCTCCAGCCCTTTCTGGCACTGGCGGTGGCGGCGCTCGGCATCTTCGACCTCTGGGGCGATTTCAGAGCCCCAAATAAACAGCAAAACCTGTAAATCAGGCTAGGAGGCATTACATGAAGGTTATTCTTAAAGAAAACGTGGAGCATCTCGGCAGCATCGGTGACATCGTTAAAGTGGCCCCCGGTTACGCAAGGAACTTCCTGCTGCCGAAGAGTTTCGCCATCGAGGCAACCGAGAAGAACGCCAAGGAACTCGCCCACACCAAGAAGCACCTGGAGTACAAGAAGAACCGCGTCCTCGAGGCTGCAAAGCTGCTTGTAGTCAAGATCGAAGGTCTGGCGCTGACCATCGCTCACCAGTCCGGCGCAGACGACAAACTGTTCGGCGCGGTCACCAATATGGAACTGGCCGAGCATCTGAAGGCACACGGCCTGGACATCGACCGCAAGCGCATCTTTCTTGCCGAGCCGATCAAGCACCTGGGGGATTTCACCGCAATCGTGAAGATCCAGCCGGAAATCAGCGCCGTGCTGAAGATCTCCATCACCAAGGCATAACAGTCAATCACATAAGCAGATAAGAAAGGGCCGATTCCTACGGGAATCGGCCCTTTTTCTGTTACTATTGCCTGGCAGCAGGCCAGCGCGGAAAGGTGCAGCGCCATTCACCATTCACCATTCACCATT
>DATCHY010000165.1:0-3179 GCA_036508065.1 Geomonas sp.
GGCAGGCTGATCCTGATGGTGATGAGCCGACGGAGATCATTTATGTCTCAGAGGACCGGAGCCGCCCGGCGAGCCATGCTTGAATTGCTGGCCTTCGCCATGCTTTTGCCGGTTATTACCGGATTTGACCGCGATGCGCACCGGCCAAGCGCAGCGCTTGCTCCGGAAACCATTGCCGCCTCCGCAGTGCACTCTTCGCCGCAGACAGCTCCCGAACCCGGCACCGCCCTCAACTGGCGGCGTGACACGGACACGGACACGGACAAGGACAAGGCGGCAACGAAAAGAGCAGGCCTGAAGCCCGAAACGGTCCTCTCCTGGGAGACCGGGTCCGGCAAAAGCTATCTCATTCCCGGCCTCGAAGTACCCGCTTTCCTCGTGCTGCTCAACGTCTTCGACCGGAGTGCCATCGGCAACAAAGACGGTAAAAGGACCTACCAGACGACCTTCTCCACCACCTGGGAACACCTGCGACGCCAAAATTGGGTCTTCGACAATGATTCTTTCAGTGTGAACCAGTTTGGACATTCCTACCAGGGAGCGACCATGTATGGACTTGCGCGCTCCTCCGGCCTCGGTTTTTGGGAGTCCTGGGCCTACAGCCATATGGGAAGCTTCCTGTGGGAGATGGCCGGCGAGACCGATCGGCCCTCCATCAACGACATGGTGACGACCGGCAACTCGGGAAGCCTTCTCGGCGAGGCGCTGTTTCGGATGTCGGCACTGGTTCTAAAGGAGGAGAGCGTCAGCCCCGATGGCTGGCACGAACTGGGCGCGGCGATTGTATCCCCGCCCACCGCCTTTAACCGTCTGGCTTTCGGCGACCGGTTCAGGACTCAGTTCCCGAGCCATGACCCAGCCACCTGCTGGCGTTTCCGGCTCGGCGCCAGTTTGAGCAGCAGTTCCCAGCCGGATGCGAACCTGGACTTCGCCATGTCCTACGGTCTGCCCGGAAAGCCGGGCTATACCTACACGCGCCCCCTTGACTACTTCAATTTTCAGATCGGCGGCCTTTTCAGAGCGAGCAACCCCGTCGGCAACGTCCTGCTGCGCGGCCTGCTGTACGGCAAGGATTACCACGCGGGCGACGACTACCGCGGGATCTGGGGGCTCTATGGAAGCTACGACTACCTGTCGTCCTCCGTCTTCCGGGTCTCGACCACGGCCCTCTCGCTTGGCACGACCGGCCAATACTGGGTGGCACCCGGCGTGGCGCTGCAGGGATCCATCCTTGGAGGTGTCGGCTTCGGAGCAGCCGGGGTGACCCCGGTCGCCGACGAGAAGCGGGATTTCCACTACGGCGTTACTCCGCACCTGCTCCTCGCACAGCGTCTTATCTTCGGCAACAGGGCGGCACTGGATCTGGTCGGGCGAGGCTACTATGTCAGCGGCACCGGCTCCGATGACGCTGAGGGCTCGGAACGGATTGCCCGCATCACCACGGCGCTCACCTTCAGAGTCTACCGGCGCCACGGCATCGGTCTGCAGTTTGTGGAGTCGATCCGTAATGCGCACTACGGCAGCCGGCCCCTGAGAGAGCAAAGCGAGGGGAGCTTGAGCCTTGTCTACAGCTTCCTCGGCGACTCGCATTTCGGCGCCGTCGAGTGGCGCGACGAGGGGAGTCGATGACCGCAGCTGATTGGGGGCGACCGAACCCGCTGAGCTTACAGACCGGCGCCGTCACTGGCAAGGTCACCCGCCGGCTGAGTATGTCTTCCTGCCGTATTTGACTAAATTTGACAAAAATCTGTTTTGTCTTACACTTCCTCGGTTGCAATCCTGATGCACGGCTTGGCTTGTGATTGCCAGCCGGAGAAATACCAGGTCAGTGACACTTCAGATGCCTGGGAAACCTTCCGAGCGTACGCTAGTTCCGTCTGGAGCCACCGCACTACAATATATGGAGCACTCAATGCCTGTTTCCGGAGTAGTGGTGACTTGTTTTAGCGGATCGAGCGCGGAGGTTGCCGAGCGGGTCGGCGCTTTCGATGGCGTCGAGGTGCACGGCGTGCTCCCCGACGGTCAGATCGTGGCTGTCGTTGAGGCCGATACGGTCCAGGGCGAGGTCGACCTGGTATCCCGGCTGCACGAGGTCGACGGCGTGATCGCGGTCCGTCTCGCCTATCACAATTTCGAGGATGTCGAGTCTTAAACAACTCTTTCCCTGCATCTATCCCGCTTATCTGGAGGCGTTCATGTCACTTTCCCGACGCGATTTTCTCAAGGCGACTGCTGCAGCCGCGGCATTTGCCGCAGCCGGCGCCGCTACAGTCAACCCCTTACGGCCAGACGACGCGGAGGCTGCCGAGGGAGGCATCACCTGGGGCAAGGCTCCCTGCCGCTTCTGCGGCACGGGGTGCGGCGTGCTGGTCGGGGTCAAAAACGGCCGGGTGGTAGCGACCAAGGGGGATCCCCAGGCACCGGTCAACAAGGGGCTGAACTGCATCAAGGGGTACTTCCTCTCCAAGATACTGTACGGCAAGGACAGGCTGACCAAACCGCTGATCAGAAAGGGGGGCAAGATGGTCGAGGCCTCCTGGGACGAGGCCATGACGCTCATCGCCAGCAAGTACCAGGAATCGATCGCGAAGCATGGTCCGGACTCGGTGGCGATCTACGGCTCCGGCCAGTGGACGATCTTCGAGGGGTACGCGGCCCTGAAACTGTTCAAGGGGGGGATCGGCACCAACAACATCGAGCCCAACGCCCGCCTCTGCATGGCCTCGGCGGTCACCGGCTTCATGACCACCTTCGCCAGCGACGAGCCGATGGGGTGCTACGACGACCTGGACCTGGGGGACACCTACTTCCTTTGGGGCGCCAACATGGCGGAAGCCCATCCGGTGCTCTTCTCCCGCATGATCGACAACCGGCTGAGAAATCCGCGGGTCAAGATCATCGATTTCGGCACCCGCCGCACACGCACCTCCCAGATGGCCGACCAGTACATAAGGTTCAACCCCCAGACCGACCTGGCGCTGATGAACGCCCTCGCCCATGTCATCGTCCGCGACAAGCTTTATGACGAAAAATTTCTCAAGGATCACGTTGTGTTCAAAAAGGGGAAGGAGAAGATCGGCTACGGCCTGGAGGACAAGTTCAAGTTCGCCGACGAGCCGAAACTGATCTCCTTCGACGACTACCAGGCCTTCCTCAAACCGTACACCCCGGAGTACGTG
>DATCHY010000166.1:0-2143 GCA_036508065.1 Geomonas sp.
GCGCTGGTTTATCGCGACAGTAACCTTGTTCTGCGCGCCGGCTTTCAGGAGGTAGGCCTCGATGGAGGCCTTGGTCGCCTTGAAGTCCTTCTCGCCTCCCTTGCTCTTCCCTCTCCTGGAACTCTGGGAGAGCTTGTTCATAGACGGGATGACGCTGATGGCGCCGGCTTCGATGACGCTCGGCTTGGACGCGGGCGAGGTCGTGCTGTAGCCGAAGGAGTCGCGCATGGAGGCCATCACCTCCTCCACCTTCTTCTTGTCGGTCTGGCTCATGGCGTAGAGGGTGACGAAGACGGCAAACAGCAGCGTTATGAAGTCCGCGTAGGAGACCAGCCAGCGTTCGTGGTTCGCCTCCTTTTCATGCTGCTTTTTTCTTGCCATTTACTTCCCCTTCTTCTCGCCGCCGTCGTGCAGGTAGGCGCGGAGCTTTTGTTCGATGAAATGGGGGTTCTCGCCGTTCTGGATCGCGATCAACCCCTCGATGACCATCTCCTTCTGCAGCAGTTCTTCCTTCAGCCGGTGTTTCAGCTTGGTGCCGAAAGGGATGCAGAAGAGGTTGGCGGTCATCAGTCCGTAGATGGTGGCGACGAAGGCGACGGCGATCCCGCCGCCGAGCTTCGAGGGGTCAGCAAGGTTGTTCATCACGTGTATGAGGCCAAGGACGGCACCGATGATACCGATGGTAGGTGCAAACCCGCCTGCCGACTCGAACACCTCGGCGCTCCCCTTGCCGTGTTCTTCGAAAGATGCGAGCTCGATCTCCATGGTCTCCCGGAGCTTCTGCGGATCGATCCCGTCAACGACCAGGGAGATCCCCTTCTTGGTGAAGGAGTCCTTCACGGTCTGCGCCTCCTGCTCCAGGGAGATCAGGCCGTTGCGCCTGGCCTTGGCGGCGTAGTTGATGATGTTCTTGATTACCGCCTCGGGGTCGTCCTTGGGCGGCAGGAAGACCTTCCTGAGGTCCTTGAGGGCCGTCATGAGCGTTCCCATAGGGAAGCTGGTAATGGTCGCCGCAGCGGTCCCTCCGAGGACGATCAGCGCGGCGGTGGGCTGAATCAATGCCCCCATGTGCAGGCCTTCCAGGGCCGCTCCGCCGAACACGGCGCCAATCCCCAGCACTAATCCGATTATGGTCGCTAGATCCATAGCATCACGTAAACTTCCTTGTCGATGTTACAGGGTGCAAAGCGGATGATACCTCTCCGCATCGTTTCTGCGCAGATAGCGCTTCCCGCCTGCCGGCGCATGCCGCAACAGCCGAGCTCTGAAGCTGACGATCCGCCCGATCACCACCCGCGCGGGCTCCAGCACCAGGTAGTGGTTGCCGTTTGACAGGGTGATGTGGGTGTCGGGGGACTCTGCGATGATCTCTATGAGATCCTCGTTCAAGTACATTTCACTGCCGTCTAGGGCGGTCACCTTTATCATATGTCACCGATTGTTCGAAATGCGGCCGAAGCCGTTAGTTTAGTTTTTCGGTTCAAAGTGGAAAATCTTTAGACCTATTAGGGTAAGAGCTGCAAAAAAACGGCCGCGCGGGCTCCCGTAGAAGAGCGCTCGCACGGCCTGTTCGCAAAGAGTGCCGATTACTTAAAGCTACTTCATGTAATCCAGCAGGGAGAGCTGGCTGATCTTTGCGGTGGTCGAGAGAGCCGCATTGAATGCGGTAGTCTGCTGGCTCAGTTCCACGCCGGCCTTGGCGTAGTCCACGTTCTGTTTGTCCCCGTAAATGGACTTCAACGTGTTCTGATTGCTGGCGATCATGGTCTGCATGTTGGAAAGCCGGATCAGGCGACCCGCCACGTCGCTCTGTGCCGCCGTGACCTGACCGGCCCCATCCTTCATGCTGGTGATCCCGGCCGCGATTCCGGCCTTGTCGTTGTTGAAGATTGCCTTGATCAGCGTATCTATTCCGCTTAGGATGTCAACCGCGGGGGGCGTTGTTCCCCTCAGCAGGTTCCCGCCGTCGACGGTTGTCGCCACCTTGCTCCCCCCCTGGTTTATCTCGACATTGAGGAGGTCGCTGGTCCCGGAGAAAGCGCCGGAAACGGTGCTGACCGGCTGGGCCGGCGGGGTGGGGGCGGGAATCCCGGCGACCGGGGCCAGGGTGGTGTCGAAGGGCGGGCTGTTCTTGAACCCCGCG
>DATCHY010000167.1:0-6065 GCA_036508065.1 Geomonas sp.
TTCATCATCGAGTGCGACACCATCATCCCGGCCATCGGCCAGGACGCGGACCTCTCCTTCATCCCCGCCGAGGCGGGGATCGACACCACCAAGTGGAGCACCATCGTCACCAAGTACGTCCCGCTCAAGGGGGCAGACGGCAAGGAGCTCAAGGACGGCATGGGGAACATGCTGTCCAGGACGCTCATCACCGATTGCGACGGGGTGTTCGCCGGCGGCGACGCCGAGATCGGGCCGCTCACGGTCGTTGCCTGCGTAGGGAGCGGACACCGCGCCGCCAAGGTGATCGCCCGCTACCTCGAGGGGAAGGGTGTGTCGCTCACCGACGACGAGCTGATGGAGGACATCCTCAGCTACCTGGGCGTCTACGACAAGAACGAGCCGGTCGCCTGGCTCGACTCCGCGGCCCGTGAGCACCAGGGTGAGATCCACGGCAAGGAGAGGGCGAGCTACAAGAACTACTGCGAGGTGGAGCTGGGCTTTGCCAACAGCCAGGCGGTCCGCGAGGCCGAACGGTGCCTGCGCTGCTACCGTGTCGCCATGGTCGCCGTTTAGGGCGCCCTTTCGGCAGGCACTTCAACCTAACAACGAAACTGAAAACTGGGGTTTTATATGGTCAGCTTAACCATTGATGGCAAAAGCGTGCAGGTCGAAGTCGGCAGCACCATACTCGAGGCCGCGGCAACCGTCGGTATCAAGATACCGACACTCTGCTGGCTGCAAAAGGTTTCGCCGACCGGCGCCTGCCGCATCTGTGCCGTGGAGGTCGAAGGGGTGGATCGGACCATGACCGCCTGCAACACGCCGGTCAAGGAAGGGATCCGGGTCACGACGACCACGCCTGCACTCGAAACGATGCGCCGCAAGGTGATGGAGCTGATGCTGGTGAACCATCCGCTGGACTGCCCGGTCTGCGATGCCGGCGGCGAGTGCGACCTGCAGGATTCCTGCTACGGTCTCAACGTGACCCGGCAGGAGTTCTCGGCCCTCCTGGAGCGCCGGGCCATCCGCTACGACTGGCCGCTCATCGAGAGCGACCCGAACCGCTGCATCCTGTGCGAGAAATGCGTCAAGGTGGACCACGAGGTGGTCGGCTGCGACGCCATCGCCGTGGTGAACAAGGGCGAGGCGACCATCATCGACACGGTCGACGGCAAGCCGCTCAACTGCGAATTCTGCGGCAACTGCATTGCGGCCTGCCCGACCGGCACGCTTATCTCCAAGCCGTTCAAGTTCAAGGGCCGTCCCTGGACCTTCGCCAAGGTGCCGAGCGTCTGCGCGTTCTGCGGGGTTGGCTGCCAGATCGAGTACCACGCCAAAGACGGCCGCGTGGAACGGGTGACGAGCGACGACGCCACCTTCAACAGCGGCAACCTCTGCATCAACGGCCGCTTCGGGTACAGCTATCTTGGCTCCCCCGACCGGCTCACCGCGCCCATGGTGCGGGGCAAGGCGGGCGCCCTGGCAGCATGCGACTGGAACACCGCCCTGTCGGAGGCAAGCGTCAAGCTGAAGGAGATCATCGGGAAGAACGGTGCCGCGGCCGTGGCCGGGCTCGGCTCCCCGAGGCTGACCAACGAGGAGAGCTTCCTGTTCCAGAAGTTCCTGCGCGATGCGGTCGGCACCAACAACATCGATTCGGAGGCGCGTCTGGGGTTTGCCCAGGCCCAGTCGCAGATGCGGCGCAGATTCGGCTTTTCCGGCGCCAGCACCACCATCGACCGGATCGACAGCGCCGAGGCGATCCTCGTTTTCGGGACCGACCTGAACGCCGAGGCGACCGGCGTGGAATACCGGGTCATCAAGGCCGCTACCAAGCATGATGCCAAGCTCGTGCTGGTCAACATGCGCGACGTGAAGCTGAAGAAGTTTGCCAACCTGCACCTGAAGAACCTGCCGGGGCGCGAACTGTCGCTCATCTACGGGCTCATGAAGGCGCTCGTCGAGGCGGGCGGTCTGCTTCCTGCCGGCTCCGAGAAGGTAAAGGGAGAGCTTGCAGCTCTCTCCATGGCGCAACTCGCAGCGGAGTGCGGCGTTGCCGAGGGCGCTTTCCGTGAAGCCGCGGCCCTCATCGCCGGGAAAAGCCGGGTGGCCATCCTGTTTGGCAGCGACCTGATCCGCAGCGCCGATGCGGCGACCAAGATCGCGGCCCTGGCCGACCTCGCCATACTCACCGGCTCGGCAGCCGAGGGGGGCGGCGGCCTGTTCCCGATCGACGCCAAGAACAACAGCGTCGGGCTTCTGGACATGGGTGTCTCCCCGGACACCCTTCCCGGCCTGCAGGGGCTCGCGGAAGGCGCCGCCTTCGCCAAGAAGTGGGGCAGGGACCTGCCGTCCGCTCCCGGCCTGGATCTCTGGGGCATCGTCGACGGCATCGAGAAGGAGAGCATCAAGGCCCTTTACCTCCTGGGTTGCGACCTGGCAGGCTTCCCAGACAACCAGAGGATCAGGAAGGCGCTTGCCAAACTCGAGCTCCTGATCGTGCAGGACATCTTCGAGGGCGACTCCCTCGAGTTCGCCCACGTGGTCTTCCCCGCCGCGGCAGCCGCCGAGAAGAACGGCAGCTTCACCACGACGGACAACCGGGTGCAGGCGGTTCGCAAGGCCGCAGCGGCTCCCGGCGAAGCCAGGGAAGATTTGGACATCATCGCCGAGCTCTACAGCCGGCTCACCTCGTCGATTCAGCCGGGAAGCCCCGCCGAGCTCATGAAGGAGATCGTTCTCCTTTCCAAGAGCTACACTGCTGAAGCCTCCGGTATCGTGAAGCGCGCCGCAGCAGCCAAGGAGCCGGCAGCCTTGGCACCGGTGGCGATGGGGGCAGCTTCAGCGCAGCCGAGGTTTCAGGTGCTGGTCGGCCCGATCGGCTTTCACAACGGGAGTTCCACGACCAGGTCGGAGAACAACCTCGCGGTATCGCCCGCGGGATACCTCGAGCTGCACGCAAGCGACGCGGCTGCGCTCGGCGTTGTCGAAGGGGGCACCGTCAAGGTGAGCTCGGCAAGCGGCGCGGTCACCGCAACGGCAAAAATCAGCGGCAAGCTGCAGCCTGGCCTGCTCTTCGCTCCCTCGCATTTCAGGGAACTCAACGCCAATGCGCTTCTCAAGGGGGGGTGCAACCTGGTCGAGGTCAAGGTGGAGAAGGCGTAAGCTGCCTGCTGTTGTATTGACGGAATGAGAAAGACAAAAAAGGCCCGGGTTTCAGACACCCGGGCCTTTTCTTTTACCTGATTCGTTCCATCTGCAGACCAACTCTCCCCCCTTTGCCAAGGGGGGCTTTAACTTTGAACCTGAGTCAGCTGCAGCCCGCAGCAAGGCGCGGCGCCCTCAGGCGTCGCCGCCCGATCAGCGGCCCGGGTTCCCGTCGGATATCTGGAGGTTTCCCATTCGGAACAGGATGTGATAGAATTCATCCGCGATCGCAGGATGCGGAGCCGATACCTGTGGCATAGTTGAATAAAATACGTCTTGATTCGGGGAATTATGGACGACAAACTGACATATGTCGCCGCTTTGGCCGGCATGAAAACGGACGTTGTGAATAAGCTGGACCAAGTGCTGGTCGGCCCGAATGATCGCGCCTATGTGGTGTGCACCTACCTGGACTGCAAGCTCAACATCAAGGGGCACTGTACCATCTATACCGTGCTGGACGTGCCCCGCATGAAAACGAGCAAGCCGTGTGACAGGTACGGGAGTTTGGTGAAGGAGGGCTGAGGCGGCAAAAGCGGTGTACAGACAAGGCACGTGGATAACAGCTGAGACGCATGTAATATACAAAAGCCCTGCCGGATCTCTCTGGCGGGGCTTTTTATCTTCCTGTTACAGTGTCTCTAGTGTTATTCGGAGAGGGGATCTTCTGGCGGCAGGCGGCCGGTCCGATCGAGGAAGGCAAGCTGCTCGACCTTCTTGCCGATGTTCTCGTTGCAGAAGGTCCAGATGCGGTAACTTTC
Organism: Geomonas sp.; assembly: GCA_036508065.1. Taxonomy (GTDB): domain Bacteria; phylum Desulfobacterota; class Desulfuromonadia; order Geobacterales; family Geobacteraceae; genus Geomonas. The sequence goes on from DATCHY010000167.1 coordinate 3,951, forward strand.
CATGCACAGGATCGTTAAGCCGGCGCCGAATACGGCCCAGTAGTTGTCGGCCAGCGCCTCGGCAAAGTAGTAAAAAAGGTAGAAGACGCTCAGGTATCCTACGTGGCAGAAGCTGCTTTTGTGCCGGATGCCCGCCATCATGCGGGAAAGACTGAGGATGATCGCTGAAAAGGTGTACAGGATGAGCACCATGCCGATGATCTTGGAGGACGGGGGCGCGCCTAGGGCCGCCACGATTTTCTCGGGACGCGGCAGGAAGGAAAATTCGCGCCAGGCCAGCGTACTTACGAAAAGAAAAAGAGAAAGCGCCCACAGACCCCGGTTGGAGAATCGTCTGAGACGCTTTATCTCGTCAAGAAGGCCCTGACGCAGGGATGCGCGCGTGTCGCATTCCGTGTCGCCGGCGCACTCCAGTCGGTTATTCTCTGCCTGCTCCATGCATCACTCGATACCGCTGACATCCGGCTAGGTTCAAAGTTATCGTTCCGACACGCAAAGGCTAGCGCCCGTTTTTACGATTTCTTCTCAATCTCATGTAATTTATTTCTAATAAAATAGTAGGATTTGGCTATCTTGTCAAGCTCATAAGGCAGATTGGCCGGATGCTTCAAATTACTGTTGTGCTCACTTCTCTCAGTGTATTCCTGCAGCTTCTGCATCGGTACCAGTACGCTCAATTTTATCAGTGCTATGACGCCGGCCGTGGTCAATATCAAGGTCAGCAGTGAGAACAGTACCATCTGCATTTTGATCGAAGAGAGCGAGCTGAGTGTCGCCTCCTGTGAGAGGCCGATGTCGAGGATGCCCAGCACCTTCTGGCTGGCGGGGTGTACGTGACAGGCGGCGTTGGCGCATTCCGGCTCGTTGTAGATCGGGGCGGTTATGGCCAGAACCTCCTTGCCCAGGCTGTTTTTGAAGGTCCTCGCTTTCTGCATGTTCCCCAGGGTGGTCATCGGCTCCTGTTTCTCGTGGCAGACGATGCAGCCTTCGGCCTTTGTATCCACCTGCCGGTTGACCTCTCCGGGCTTGGACGAGAAGGCGACGATCCCCTTCTTGCTGAAGATCCGCACATGCTCCACGCCCTCCTGCTCGCTGATGTTCCGAATTATCGTGCTGTTCAGGTCACGGTCGCTTTTCAGCATGGCGTAGCGGGTCGATTTCAGCACGATACCTGCAAGATTGTTGGCATGTCCGACGGAGTCATGGATTACGACGTTCTTTATGGCCGCGTAGAGCAGGACGAAGCAGACCACCAGAAAGCCGGTTACCACTATTCCTACCGGAACAAGAGCCCTACCTGCGATTTTATCGAACATGGCACCATCTCCCAGTTTGTTGCGCATCCCCAATCTGTCAGGAGTTGCAACAGGTTCACATCCCGTGGCAGGTGCAGCGTTTGCTTCACGGTGCAGGGGCCTTTGCCGTCGGCCACCTGCACCGCCACTTAAGACATTCTAAGACATTTCAAGGAAGGCGGGTAGCCTTTAATCGATTTTGGTCATTCTGCTGTACGAGGCGACCGGAATCAGACTGGCTTCGCGGATACCCGCAGCGGCGGCATTGGGCACCGTCTCATGGACCAGCTCGGGTGCCTCCTGCTGTTTCCAGCGGTACAGGATCGGGAGCCGGTACAGGATGAAGCGGTACACGACGATGTAGATGGCGAATATCGTAATGCTGATGACCACTTCGCGCCAGGGCGGGATCTCCCGCTCGGGCAGCTTCCAGTTGAAGGTGATGATGGCGGTGTTGACCCGGTTCAGGACCACGCCAAAGACGGTCATGAAGGCGCCGGTGCGGATTATCCCCATCTTCCTGGTGTTGACCCCGTAGGTCATCAGGGCGAGCGGCAGCATGAACCCGATTATGATCTCGAAAAGGAACCACTGTCCCCAGCCGCTGTCTAGGTAGCTCCACTTGTTGTCGTGGGCTATGGCGATCAGCTTGATGGTGATGTAGGTGGCAAGACCCATGCACGCGCCCTTGGCCAGGGATACGGTAACCTTGTCCAGGTTGGCGTGGAAGTTCCTGTCGCCGCGCCAGGCCATCGTCTTCCGGACTATGGTGCTGACGGCGATGACCATGCACAGGCCGCCCGGCAGCGAGGAGACGAAG
>DATCHY010000168.1:0-3668 GCA_036508065.1 Geomonas sp.
CGACCCATCTGGTAGGCGATATCCGGCCCCAGGAATTCCGCCATCGTCTCGACACCCCGTCGCTGCGGGGAGTGAACATACAGCGCCTGTTCGGATCGCAAAGGGCGTTGAAGAGCGTCGAGGACTTCACGGAGTTCGAGCAGCGAGCAGCATATTTCGACGGCGACCCGGTGATAGCCACCAAGAAGGGGGTCAACATACTTGAAAGGGGGAGCCAGGTGCACTTCATGGCGGAGTTCCAGGAACTGCTGGATTTTCCGCCAGCCCTAAAACTCGGCATCGACGGCAGGTTGGACCCGAAAAAGGGAACCGAGTCGGAGATGCGCGGGGAGGCGCTGTTCTTCGGCAAGGCCACCTGCGGCAGCTGCCACCCGGCCCCCTACTATACGGACCTCACCATGCACAACCTGAAGACGGAGCGCTTCTATACGCCGCGCCTGATCAACGGGCGCATGGCGAGCGCCGACGGCCCGATCAAGACCTTCCCACTGAGGGGGATCAAGGACTCGCCCCCCTACCTGCACGACGACAGGCTCTTGACCCTGGAGGACACGGTGGAATTTTTCAACCTCGTCTTGGGGCTGAGGCTCGCCGAGCAGGATAAAAAGGATCTCGTCGCCTTCATGCGGCAGCTTTAGCGCCATTCGAGCAGCATTTAGCTTTGACGAACTCTTCCCCCTTGCAAAGGGGACTTTAACTTTGGACCCGAGTTCGCTGCAGATTTGCACTGGTCAAGAGGTGTAATAGCATAGCGTGGCAAAGTCCCTCCTAAGAGGTGTGGGTATTAACCGGTACCAGTTGCACAAACTAAAAGCAGGTAAAAAAGGAGGAAGTACATGAGAAAGGTAAAACTGTTGTTGTTTGTCGTGCTGGCCGTCGTCTTCGCGGCCTCAACCGGGTTCGCCGCAGAAAAGAGCTTCAAGGCCAAGCTTACACCGAAAGAAGAAACGAAAAAGCCCAAGTCAAAGGCCTCAGGAAAAGCGGAATTCAAGCTGAGTGAAGACGGCAAATCCATGACTTACAAGTTACACGTCAAGAACATCATGGACCCCACAGCGGCTCATATCCACATGGGAAAGAAGGGAGCTGACGGCCCACCGGTGGTAGGTCTTGCCAGCGAAGCCAAAAAAGGTAAAGTCAGCGGAGTACTTTCTGAAGGGATGATCATGGACAAGGACCTGATGGGCGATCTCCAGGGCAAAACGGTCGCAGATCTGGTAAATCTCATCAAGTCGGGTGACGCCTACGTGAATGTCCACAGCAGCGCCAATCCAGATGGCGAGATACGCGGCCAGATCAAGTAATCGGCAGTATCTTTTACCGCCTCAGCCCGCAGCGGTCGGCGCTAAGTCGGCTGCTGCGGGTGCTACAGGATGCTACCCCCGCAGCTCTCTTTACGGGGACAGGATTTTATGAATGGGTAGAGACGCATGACGTTGAGGTTCACCTTCCCCTGCTGGTTCACTTCACCTCGTCCATCCACGAAAGTTCCGTAACCTCCGATTCAGGCATCTTCTCGATACCGAGCAGCTCATCTGCCTCTGCTGCCGGCAGCTGTTCAATGCCCTGCATCTTTTTCTGTATGCGCCGCGTCCGGGTAGCCGCGGTATCGATGCTGGATGCGGCTTCGTCCAGTTTCTTCCTCGTCTTGTCCAGAAGCGTCCCGAAGGTCATGAACTCGGTCTTGATGGCGCCCAGCAGGCGCCAGACTTCGCTGCTGCGCTTTTCTATGGTGAGCGTCCTGAATCCCAGGCTCAGGGAGGAGAGCAGGGCGGCAATGGTGGTAGGTCCGGCGACGATCACCTTGTGGTCGCGCAACATGGTGTCGAACAGCCCGGGGCGGCTCAGCACGGTGGCGTAGCTCGCCTCGTTGACCAGAAACATGACTGCGAAATCGGTCGTGTTCGGCGGCGAAATGTACTTGTCGCAGATGAGCTTCGCCATGCCGACGACCGTCTTGTCGAACTGCCGGGTCGCTTCCTGGAGCGCAACCTGGTTCCCCTGCTCCTGCGCCTCGACGATGCGCAGGTAGTCTTCCTGGGGAAACTTGGCGTCAATCGGGAGCCAGAGCGGCTTGTCGTCCCGGCCCGGCAGGCGTACGGCGAACTCGACCCGCGCGTCGCTTCCGGGTTTGGTGGCGACATTCGAGTTGTACTGGTCCGGCGTCAGGATCTGTTCCAGCAGGTTGTGCAGCTGGACCTCGCCCAGGGTGCCGCGCGTCTTGATGTTGGAGAGCACCTTTTTCAAGTCCCCGACCCCCGCGGCGAGCGTCTGCATCTCTCCCAGCCCCCTGTGGACCTGCTCCAGCTGCCCGCTTACCTGCTTGAACGATTCGCCGAGCCTCTTTTCCAGGGTTTCGTGCAGCTTCTCGTCGACCGTCGCCCGCATCTGGTCGAGCTTCTTGGCGTTGTCCTCCTGGAGCCACTTGAGGCGCAGTTCCACCGTCTCGCGCAGCTTGTCCATGCGCTGCTCGTTACTCGCCGTCAGGCTCCCCAGCTGCTGGGCGAAACCCTCCAGTTGCCCCTTCTGCAGCGAGGCGATTTCCACCATCCTTTTTTGCACCGCGTCGCCGAAGAGCCTGAGGCTCCCGGCAAGCTCCTCACGGTTTCTCCCCATCTCGGCCTGGAACATCCGCTCCAGCCGCTCCAATCCCTTTTCCAGCAGGTCGAACCGCGCCTCGGAGGAGGAGCGGCGCATGAGGGCTCGATAGCAAAGAAAGGTAACGGCGAGGGTCGAAGCCAAGAGCAGCAGGGTGGCGAGTTGGAACAGGTCGGCGCTCATAACGTCTCCCTGATTCCCTTCAGGAAGCCAAGGAGCGTCTCGTTGAACTCCACGGGTTTTTCCATGTTAACCATGTGCCCGGCTCCGTCGATGATCCGGCTCTGGCAGCGGGGAAGGCCGGCGGTGAAGAGCTCGATTGCCCCGTGGGAGGCGGCGCGATCCTCGGCGCCGACGACGACCAGTGAGGGTTGCCGGAAGCCGGGGAGCAGCGGCGTGTAATCCTTCCTGTCCCTCATGGCCAGCAGGCCGCCGGCGAGCGCGTGCGGATGGGTAGAGCGCATCCACGAGGTGACCTGCGCGATCAGTTCCGGCCTGGAGTGCATCGTCTCGGGTGCGAAGAGGAGTTCGGCGAAGATCTTGATGATGGGGTTCGCGCCGAGCTTTTCCGCCTGCGCGGCCATAGAGCTTCTGCGGGCGCGCCCCTCCTCGTCGTCGGCGGAGCTTTTCGTCGCGATGAAACAGGCGGCTGAGATCCGTTCCGGGTAGCGCTCCAGCAGGTTCATGAGGATGTATCCCCCCATGGACATGCCGGCGACCACGGCCCGGTCGATCTTCAGCGCGTCCAGCAGTGCGATCAGGTCATCGGCGAAGCCGTCCATGCTGTAGCCGGCGGCGGGCGCATCGCTTGCGCCGAAGCCGCGCAGGTCCGGGGCGATGACACGAAAGCCGGCGTTGGCAAGCGGTTGCAGTTGCGATTGCCACATGCAGCGGTTCAACGGGAAGCCGTGGATCAGCAGCACGGCGGGACCCTCCCCGCAGTCGTCGAAGGCAAAATTCATATCGTTAATGGTAAGTTTCATAGCCGCTCCACTTAATTTAGTTAGTTTCCTTTTGGGCTACAATTTTTGCCACAATCTACTGGAGGAGCGGCATTCCTGCCGCGATTG
>DATCHY010000169.1:0-5399 GCA_036508065.1 Geomonas sp.
TATCAGCCGGTCGATCCCGGCAAGCGTGCTGTTCAGGTTCTTTACCATTTCCCTGAAAGGGAGGTGTTCCACCGTTTTCTGCAGCTCCTCGAGCGACGTCGGTACGCTCGGGATCTCGGGATATTCCCTGCTGAGTCCCGCGAATCGGGCAGGCTTTTCAGGAAAAAAATCGAGGGACACCATCAATTGCCCGGTTAAGAAGCTCATGGACTGAAGCTGTGTCCGCAGACCATATTCTGTGACTGCCTTCTGCATCGACTTCGGGTCCCTCTGCATCTCGGCCGCGGTTCCACCGAACTTTGCCGGCTCAAGGGTGAAGACCACCGGGATCTTCAAGCCGCGGCCCGATGGATCAACGGTTATGCTGATGTCGATTACCGAACCGATCTTCACACCGCGGAACATGACGGGCGAGCCAACGCTCAGCCCTTTCACCGACCCGTCGAAATAGGTGATGAAGACGTACTGCTTGGTAAAGAACCTGCCGGCGCCAAAGGCGAGCACCGCTGCGACCACCAGTGCGACGGCTCCGAGAACGAATACTCCGATCGCTGTCTTGTTTGGCTTCCTGGCCATGCAGATTCCCCGTTTTCAATTAAGTTGCCAGATCGTCAGCGCCGCCGCACGCCTTCGCCCCGGGTCAGAAAGTTGAGTACTTTCGGGTCGGCCGACTCCTTGAGGAGCCGCTTCGGATGGCCGGAAGCCGTTATCATTTTAACATCCGAATCGAGAAAGACAGAGTTGGTGCCGATGGCGAAGATGCTCGCCAGTTCATGGGTCACCACTACCACCGTCGTGCCGAGGCTTTCCCGCAACTCGATGATCAGGTCATCGAGCAGCCTGGCGCTGATGGGGTCGAGGCCGGCCGACGGCTCGTCGAAAAAGAGGAGGTCCGGATCGAGCGCGATGGCCCGGGCAAGTCCCGCCCGTTTCTTCATGCCCCCGCTCAGCTCCGAGGGGTAGAACTCCTCGAAACCGCCGAGCCCGACCAGCGCCAGCTTGAACGACACGAGTTCCCGGATCTGCCCCGGCGGGAGGGTCGTGTACTGTTCCAGCGGCAGGGCGACATTTTCCGCCAGGGTCATGGAGCTCCAGAGCGCTCCGCTTTGGAAGAGAATGCCGAAACGCCTCTTGAGCCGTTCCTGTTCCTTAGGCCCTGCCTCCCAATAGCTGACGCCCTCATAGAATACCTGCCCCCGGGCTGGCTCTTTGAGCCCGACCAGCTGTTTGAGCAGGGTGCTCTTGCCGCTGCCGCTCATTCCCATGATGATAAAGATGTCCCCCCGGTTGATGGTGAAGTTGATGTCCTGCATCAGCACAAAGCTGCCGTAGGACATCTCCAGATCCCGGACCTCGATGACGGCGTCCTGTCCGCTCCCGGACTCTGTTGACGGCACGCTCATATCCCCAGCGCCTTGCACGACAAAGTAATGATCAAAGTTGCCACCACCATGCAGACGAGGCTGGTAACCACCGCGGAGGTGGCGGCATACCCGACTGCGGAGGCGCTCCGCCCGCACTGGATGCCGCGCAGGCACCCCGAAACCGCCACGAGAATGCCAAAGATCAGGCTGTGGAACAGGCCAATCAGTAAATGGGTCAGGTCGAGGGCAGACCTCGTCTGGTTCAGGTATTGCACGGCCCCCAGGTCGAGCACGGCGACCCCGACGATCATCCCGCCCACGATTCCCATCAGGTCCGCATAGACGCAGAGCAGCGGCATCATCAGCGTCAGGGCCAAGATCCGCGGCAGCACGAGGAACTCGACCGGCGACAGGCCGAGGGTTTCCAGGGCATCGATCTCCTCGTTGACCTGCATGGTGCCGAGCTGTGCGGCAAAGGCCGCCCCGGTCCGGCCGGCCATGATGACGCCGGCCATGACCGCTCCCATGACCCGGACGATTCCAACCCCCACCACGTTGGCGACGTAGATTTGCGCGCCGAAAAGTTTCAACTGAATGGCGGCAATAAAGGCCAGGATCATGCCGATCAGCAGACTGATGAGCGTGATGATGGGAAGCGCCTGCACCCCGGTTTCCTGAATAATAAGGATCAGGTCGATGCGCCGGAAGTCGGACCGGCCCCGCAGCATCTTGAGAAGAGCCAGGGTCGCCTCGCCGGTGAAGGCAAGCACCTCCCGCACCCCCTCGACCTGATCGAGGGCTTTATCCGCGACCCGCTCCAGAAACGGCGGGCGTTCCCCTCCCCGCGTCATCCCCGAGCGCTGGTTCTCGGGAGCGGCGAGCTCCATGAGCCTGCGCACTCCGGCCGGCAACCCGGACGGATCCAGGGAGACGCCGTTGCGTCGACAGGCATGGGAGATTTTGGAGACAAATACCAGCAGGACGCTGTCCCAGCCGTCGAGCCGGCCGGTGTCGAAGGCGACGCGCGTGACCTGGCGCCCCGCGAGTTCGGCAAGCACGCCGTCCGCTGACGGGAGCAGGTTTCCCAGCGTCCACTCTCCGGTCAGCGTAAGCCGCAGGGTGTCATCCGGCACTTTGTCCATCTTGAGGTCGCTCTCGATCATGCCTTGGCCCGGTACCTGCCTCGGTGAGTTTTTGGAAAAAAAGTAGCCATCCAGGTTCGGGGGTGGGGGTAGTCAGGGTTCTCCCGGTATCTAACAATATCGTGTTTTTAAGTTTGGTAAAGCCTGGCCGCAGCAGTCAAGACAAAGGGGATATCGCAAACCGACTTGCGCCAGGCTGAACGGTTTCTTCTTGACTGACCGGCCAACTAGTTGCACGATACAACCAAATGAAAAACCATCCAACCGACTCTACTCTCGATCAGTCACTGGGGCGCCTGGCGGCCCGCTTCTCCCGGGTCTTGCTGCGCCGCCTCAACGCGGTAATGGTACAGCACGACTTACCCATAACCGCTGAACAATACTCATTCCTCATCCAGCTGTGGGATCAGAACGGCCTTCCTCAGGGGGTCTTAGCCGACAAGACCGAGAAGGATAAGACCACCATGGCGCGGCTCGCGGCAGGCTTGGAATCCCGCGGACTGATCGTCCGCCTGCCAAGCCCGGGTGATGCACGGGAACGCCTTGTTTTTCTTACCGACAACGGGAAAAAATTGATGGACGAGGCCACGGCGCTGGCCCGGGGGATCCTGGCGGAGGCGCAGCAGGGAATCGACGAGGCGCAACTGGAAGTATGCCGTGAAGTACTCCGCCGCGCCTGCCTCAACCTGCGAAAGTGATGGGCGGGATACTAGTTGCATACAGCAACTAGATTTCAAATTACGAGGAAACCATGCTTATGGAAATGACCACCACTGAACCGGCTGTACAGATAGCCGATATGGACCGACGCCAACTGACACGGCTGGTACTGATCCTCGGGGCACTGACCGCATTCAGCGCCATGTCCATCGACATGTATCTGCCCGCCTTCCCTCAGATCGCCAAGGATCTCGGCATTCCGATCAGTACCGTTCAACTCTCCGTCTCTGCCTTCCTGTTCGGTTCGGCCGCCGGCCAGTTGTTTTACGGACCGATGGCCGACAGGTTTGGAAGACGCACGCCTCTGCTCTTCGGATTGACACTGTATGTCGTCTCAGCGGTCGGGTGCGCTTGCGTTCACACCGGCGCAGGGCTCCTGTTCTGGCGCGTTGTGATGGCTGTAGGGGGCGGGGCCGGCATGGTAATCGCCCGTGCCGTGGTACGCGACCTCTACGACACAGCGGAAGCGGCCAGGATGTTCTCGCTTCTCATGCTGGTCATGGGTGCCGCGCCGATCCTGGCACCTATGGCGGGTGGACAACTCCTGCTGATCACCGGGTGGCGGGGGATTTTCGGCTTTCTGGGTATCTTCGGGCTGCTGGCTCTCTGTGCGGCAGCGGCAGGCCTTCCCGAGTCCCTGCCGGCAGAACGGCGCATTCGCCGCAGCTTAGCCCAGATGGTCGCCGTTTATGGCCACCTTCTGCGTGACCGCCACTACCTGTATTACGCCATCGCGCTTGGATGCGTCGCCGGAATAAACTTCGCCTATATCTCGGGAGCGCCATTTGTCTTCATCGAACTGCACGGCGTGTCCCCACAACAGTTCGGTCTCTTCTTCGGCGCAGGCGCATGCGGACTGATCGGTGCCTCCCAGGTCAACCGCAGGCTCCTTGGCCGCTTTAGCCCCCAACGGATTCTAAACACGGCGTTCACCATCAACGCAGCGGCAGCCCTTCTGCTCACGATCGCGGGGATCACCGGAATCGGCGGCTTTACTTTTCAGGTCACACTGATTTTCATCTGCCTTACCATGACCGGGCTTCTCTATCCGAACGTGACCGCACTCGCCCTGGCCCCCTTCGACAAAGCGGCAGGGAGCGCATCAGCGCTTCTGGGGACGATCCAGTATACGCTCGGTGCAGCGGCAGGGGCGCTCGTGGGGATGTTCCACAACGGGACGGCGGTACCGATGGCCACAACCATGGCCGTCTGCGGGGTAGTCGGCTGGTATGCCGCTATGCGTGCTGCCCGTGCTTATTCTGCCTCGTGCGCAAAGGGGGCACGAAGGTGGTAAAGGCGCCTGCACGGCGGCTCTCCTGCGCAAGTTGGGCCAGGGCTACCTATCTCTTCAGTTCTTTGTCGATGGCATCGACAAAATCAGGAAAGGTGCGCTCCTTGAGATGCCTGCCGTTGACGTAGACCCACGGTGTTGCGGTAATACCAAGTTTTTTCGCCTCGTCGTAGTCACGTTTGACTAATTCTTCAAGTGCCGGATCTGTAGTTTTTTTTCTGAAACGATCCATGTCCAGTTTCAACAGGCCGGCTATTTTGACGAGCATTCGTTTGTTCAGCACGCTCTGGTTTTCGAACAACTTGTCGTGGAATTCCCAAAACTTACCCTGTTCATCTGCTGCCAGAGCGGCTATTGTGGCTTTCATGGTAAAGTCATGAGCAGGGACGAATTTATGGACCAGCTTTACTCCGACGGGATACTTCTCCAGCACCTGCTGGAGTAACGGCTCTAGCCGTTTGCATCCCCCTCAGAGGTAGTCAGAAAAGACCACGACCGTAACCGGCGCGTTCACAGGCCCCCTGTAAGGATGACCCGAAATGTCAATGGGCACTCGTGGTTCCGCCCGTTCCGCAGCAGTGCCCAAGGCAGCAGACAAAAATATCATTATGGTTGCCGCCAGTGCCTGGATCAATGTTCTGTTCATGATTTACCCCCTCTGTTGTATGTCGTGCCAGATCTATTTGTGTTTGATAAAAGTCTCTTATTCAGACTGCTAAGACAAAAACTAACGCCGACCAGACCTGGTTTATGCGTGCTCAATGCCCCACGGTAAAGCTCTGAATTGCTTCGATAGCTGATGGTCCCACCGGAGTTGCAGTAAGTACGGCATATCTAAGCCCACCATATTTACTTTCATATTATCCTCGGACCTTTTGGTTG
>DATCHY010000170.1:0-2812 GCA_036508065.1 Geomonas sp.
CGGGGCGCCCAAGGAAGGGGAGATCCCCGCCTTCTGCGGCCGCTGCCACCCGGGAGTGATGAAGGACTACCTGGCGAGCGCCCACGGCAGGGCGCTGGGCCAGGGTGGTCCCACCTGCGTCACCTGCCACGGGAACCACGCGGTAGTGAAGGCCTCGCTTGAGCTGATCAACGAGAAAAGCTGCACCCGCTGTCACAGCTTCGAGCGGGCCCGGGCGATCAGGGACGCCATGCAGCAGACCGAGGGGTACATCGTCGGCATCGACCGCAGGATCAGGGGCTTTCAGGCCCAGGGGGTCGATACCGACCGGCTCGGCCAGGGGCTCTTCGCGGTCCGAAACCGCTTCCACACCATGTTCCATGATGTGGACGTGGCGAGGGTGAAGGGGGAATCGGCCCGGATCAACGCCGAGCTGGGCAAGCTGGACCGGGACCTGAAGGTGGTCGAGGAGGCGCGCGCCAAGCGCAAGATAGCCGGGGGGATCGCGGTGGCCGGGTTGCTGCTCATGGCCGTGCTGTTCCATCTGCTGAGAAAAACCTACGATTGAGGTGGTACTGGCTGCAGCAGGAGAAGAAACCGTCGTCTGGGTGGTGAAGGCGTGCCCTGGCTGGCATCGCCGCCGCAGGCGGGCGATGAAGGTGCCATACCGGGAAAAGGGGGTCAGGCTGTCCCCCTAGGGTTTTTTCAATCCGAAGAGGAACTTCTTGTAGTCGATCTTCCCCTCGCTGATCAGAGGGTAGGTGATGCGCGCTAAAGGCCCTGCAGGTGCAGGCCCGAACAGCATGCCGGCCGGGACGCTTCTGGTCACCACACTCCCGGCGACCACCACCGACCTCTCGCCGATGGTCACTCCGTTCAGGATGGTACTGTTGGGCCCAATAAACGCGTCCCTTTCTATCACCACTTTCCCGGTCTGTTCGTCCGGGCGATATTCGCCCAGATAAAAATGGGCGAATATCGTGCATCTAAACCCTATGACGACGTTGTCTTTAATGACTATGTTTTCCGGATGGAGTTCGTCCAGGTACACCAGCTGACTGATCCAGACATGCTTTCCTATCTGCACGCCCCTTTTCCTGTGCAGCCACGGCCTCAGGGTATAACCGCCGGGTGCGATCATTGCGAGTTTGCCCAGCAACCGTTGTAGCATGCGCCCTTTCATAATCGACCTCCGGCAGGAGACCGCTCTCCCCTGTTCCTCACTCCGGGATTCCGGACCCCGCCGCGAGGGCCATTTTTTTTGCCTCTATGAAACTCGTAACCTTCTTGATGGAATCCAGGTTATCCGGAATAAGTTCCTCGTCCTCGACGAAGATCAGATGCTGTTCCTGAATGTAGGAGACCAGCTGCATGATCCCCGTGGAATCGACAATGCCCTCCGCAAGAAACGAGCTGTCATCCTTAAGCCCGCCATCCTCGCCGAAAAGAAAATTGTCCACGATAAAGGTCCTGATATCTTCCTGTAAGCTCATGTGGGTGTACCTCCGTTTTTCGTGTCCTTTTGCCCGTTTGCGTCGTGCCAGCCGATGTCATCCACCAGCAAAGGCGGAAGGTGCAGATAGCGCGTAGTTTCCCGCTTGGTGTCGATATCCTTGAAGACCATCTCTACCTGTTCCGGCTCAAGCCCCAGCGCTGATGCCACCCGGTCCGCCGGCACGCCGCCGTTTTTGCCGAAAAGGCAGAGATCCATCTTGTCGTAGGGGAGCGAGAAGTAAAATTCATCCTGCCCCTGGGCCAGGGAATAAGTATCGGTGGTCGGTTTTCTTTTCCGGATCTCCTCGGGAATGCCTAAGTATTCCGCGAGCTGGTAAACCTGCGACTTGTAGAGATGGGCGATCGGCTTGATATCGGCAGCTCCGTCGCCCAGTTTGACAAAAAAACCCTGGTCGTACTCGAGCCGGTTCGGCGTCCCCGCCACCCCGAAGTGCAGGCGGTCGGCATGGTAGTATTCCAGCATCTTGCGGATGCGCTGCTTGAAATTGGTCGCAGCCACGATTTCCAGATACGGTTTGAGCGGGAGCCGCGTTCTGACGATGCTGGCGTCGGGGGCCTGCGCCACCAGATAAAAGGCCGTAAAACCTGAATGTTGCATAACGTCGGTAGTCACGATTTTTGATTTCCATCCGGCCCCGTAGCCCGGGACGACCAGTTGCGCCGCCTCGTCGTATCTGCGATAGAATCCGACCGCGTCGAGTATCCCCGAGATGTCCTCCCGGACCGTGGCGATCCCGAGGGAGGCGGCCAGCATGCCGCTTAGCCGCACGCTTTCATCCGCCGAATGCCGCTCCGGCATCTCCAGCCCGAGGACCCGTTCCCGCCCGAGGGCTCTGACGGCCAGGGCCGCAGTGACGCTGGAGTCGATTCCGCCTGACAGGCCGATGACCAGGCCGCGTCTTTTCACCTGGCTCAGCATCAGCTCGCGCACCCTGCCGCAGATCCTGGCAGCTTCTTTCTCGGGGTCCACTCGGAGCAGCTCCGAGGAAAAACGTCCTGTCAGACTCATAAAAGATTGCCCTCCTTTCCCTCTGTCGATGGTGACGATGCGGCGCCTGCCGGCCTGGAACCGGCCGCAACCGCCTCTCTGGTGCCGGAGTTCTTGTTGAAGAGCGCCAGGCAACTCCCCCGATCGATCTTGCTGCTGGCATATTTGGGGAGCGCGGCGACCAACCTGATTTCTGCCGGGAGCTTGTGTCGCGGCAGCCTTGCCAGGCAGAGCGCGAGGATGGCGCTTTCGCTAGCCTCCCGGCCAAGCGGCACCGCGACCGCGACGAGCCGCCTGCCGAGAAGTTCGTCCTCCACTCCGAGCACCGCG
>DATCHY010000171.1:0-2536 GCA_036508065.1 Geomonas sp.
GTTGCAGCAGCTGGGGTCGAGACCGCCAAAGCTCCGCGGCGTCTGGCAGCAGGAGTCGCGGAGCGTCCCAATGCTGACGAAGTAACGGCTGCGGGAGCGGGGAGTGCAGCAGCGGGAGTACCTGCGGCAGAATTACCAGCAGCAGGAGTATCTGCTGCGGGGACAAAGTCGGAATCCTGGGTGAAGGAAGAATACGGCTTGTTCGAAGAGGGCTCGTCTTCGCGGCCGGACCAGAAGGCGGCGACGTCGTTTTCGGGCACCGTCACGGCACGGACGATCCTCGGCGTTATAGCCAGCATGAGCTCGGTCTTGTTCCCGGAATCGTTCGTGTTGGTAAAGAGCGCGCCCAGGAACGGTATATCGCCCAGGAGGAAGATCTTGCTCTTGCTGTCTGTCTTGGTTTTCTGGATCAGCCCGCCTATGATGCTGGTCTCGCCATCCTTGAGGGAGAGCACCGTATCCAGGTTTCTGGTGCCGATGGTGACCACCGTCGTCGCCTGGTCGGTGCCGATGGTGTCCTTTTGCAGGATGGAGCTTACCTCGAGACCGAGTTTGATGGAGACCTCGTTGTTGAGCTGGATGGTCGGCTCCGCATTCAGCTTGACGCCGACGTCGACGTACTGCACGTTAACGCTGACGCCGCCGCCTGATGGGGACGAAGTGGTGGTGATCGGCACCCGGGTGCCGACGTTGAACTTGGCTTTTTCCCGGTTCTTCACCCTGATCTTGGGATTGGAGAGGGTCTCCCCGTTGGCGAGCGTCTTGCCGAAGTTGAAGGTGGCGTTAGGCACCGTCAGATAACCATTGAACCCCCGGTAGGCGGCCAGGTTGAGCAGGTTTGTCACGTTAGGGGGGGTTACGGTGGTCGAAGCAGTGCCGTTCGTGGATGTGGTCGTCACGGAACCGAGCGAGTCGGTCAGGAAACCGCCCTGCGGGGTGGTGACACCGAGGGAAACTGCATACTTGGAGAGCGCCAGGCCGAAGGTCTCGGCATTCTGTTTGGTGAGCTCGAAAACCTCCACCTCGAGGAGCACCTCGGCATCGGGAACGTCATTGGCCTCCAGGATCTTCCGGGCCACCTCGATCACCTCGGGGGTGTCCCTGATCACCAGGGCGTTCATCTCCTCGTTGACGTAGATCTTCTTCACCTGCAGCATGGTGCGTATCAGGTTCACCGCCTTCTTCGCATCCAGTTTGTTCAGGTAGAAGGTCTGGACGAACAGTTCCTCGTACTGCTTGGTCTTTTCCGGCGTCTTGGGAAAGAGGATGATGGTGCTCTCGTTCAGCACCTTCTTGCCGAGCTTCTGCATGCCGGTGATGATTTCCATCGCCTGCTGGAAGGTGGCGTTCTCCAGGAACAGGGAGATGTTGACGTCCTTCACCGCGTCGTCGAATACGAAGTTTATGCCCGACAGCTGGGACAGGATGGAAAAGATCTCCTTGATCTTGGCGTCCTTGAACTTGAGCGTGATCGGCTTGTTCGACTTGAGGTTCAGTTCGTAGCCGTCGAGCTTGGTCTTTTTGCTCAAAAGGAGCCGGTCCAGCGCTTCCTTGGCCTCCTTGTTGCCGGACTCGAACTCCAGGGCATGCTTGTAGGCGGCCACCGCCTCGCGGGGCTTGCGGTTCTTCTCGAAATCGGCCCCCTCCAGATAGTAGGCCTGGGCGGATTTGAGCCTTTGCACCAGTTCCGCCTGCTGCTTGGACTGAAGATGCGTCGGGTCGATCGCGTAGGCGCTCTGGTACTCCCTGAGGGCGTCATCGTAATTGCCCAGGGCGAAGAAGGCCTCCCCCTTACTGAAGTGGGCCTTGGCCGCTGCGTCGGTCGCCGTCAGGAATCTGGCCCGGTACTCCCCCACCTCGGGGTTCGCAGTGGCGACCTCCGCGTATTTCACCAGCGCCGCATCCAGGTTCCCGTCACGCTCGAGTCTTTCGGCCTTGCTGAAGGCGGTGCGCCCGGACGTGCAGCCGGAAAAGAGCAGGCTCACGAGGACCAGGGTCGAGATAGGTTTTATGCTATGCATGCGGTTGCTCCTTAAGGTCTTTGGCTGGTGCGGCGCGTGCTGAGTGCCCTGTTTTCGAGAAGCGGTATGACGAGCTCTCTCCCTCCGGCAACCGATTTAATGGTGATGGCATCTTCCGTCAGATCTGTCACCTGGAATTTCGTCCCGAGATTGGAGCCTTTTTTGGCCAGGAAGATCTCGTTGTTGCTGGAAAGGAATACGGTCCTTTCACCATTTTTCTTGAGAAATCCGAGAAAGGTGAACTTCGCCAACTCGCCGGCAGCGATGTCCTCAGCCGTCGGGGCCGGTGGCGGCGCAGGCGCAGGCGCAGGCGGAGCCGGTGGCGGCGGCGGCAGCGGCAGCACCGGCCTGGGGGGCGGCGGCAGCGGCTTGAAGGGGGGGAGCTTCACCTCTTCCTTGAAGATGGGGCTGAAAATGTTGCGGCGATACCCGGAAAATCGCGG
The DNA here is from genome assembly GCA_036508065.1 of Geomonas sp. Taxonomy (GTDB): domain Bacteria; phylum Desulfobacterota; class Desulfuromonadia; order Geobacterales; family Geobacteraceae; genus Geomonas. The sequence goes on from DATCHY010000171.1 coordinate 2,465, forward strand.
CGCTTCCCGGTCCAGCAGCTCGAGGTGGACCTTCGCGTCATCGGCCTCAGGTAACGGGGCAGCGCCCTTTCT
>DATCHY010000172.1:0-8882 GCA_036508065.1 Geomonas sp.
TGAGATCAATCAGGAGCCAGTCGTTTTTCGTTGGAAATACAAAATGGACGAGGTCGCTCCCACCTAGCCAGTTTTTGAACGTTATTAGCGGAACGCACTACTAGTACGCTCATCGACCTTCTTTCGCTGCCGTTATATTGACGAATGGGTTTGCTCGACCGTACGGGGTCCACACCTATTGTCACCCATCCGGAACTGCGCAGAAACCTGGCTACAACCCCTGCGTCTATTAAACTGTCGAGCATAAAGTCTTTCACATAATCATACCTGTTGTTTGTCCAATTAACCTGAACGAGCATAGCGCCCCCCCCGCTTTGTAATTATATAAAAAGTCGCTTTAATCACAGGTTTCCGGAACCTTATACTTCATGCAATTTAGGCACCAAGCAAAAACCAGCATTACCAGACCATATATCGACACAGTGACAGCGAGTATTCAATAATTGGAAAATGGGAAGCCTGACGTGGTCAGCAAGCGAAGGATGAAAAAACCAGTGCGGAAAGATCGAAAAATGTGAAGGAAGGAGACGCTGAGCAGAGACTCTGTGCGGTGTAGAACTGAGGAACTGAGGAATCGAGCAAAAACAAAGGTCAGCCATCGTTTCGTCTGGCGACATTACTCAGAACTGCCTCAGGACAACCTGCGCTGCCTTTGAGGACATACTGAGGGGTGTGACGCACATTGACTGACGCATCTGGAGTTCCAGCATATTGGCGCCTTCCCTGACGAGATCCACAGGCAGGTCCTGGTTCTGGTGTCGATCAGCACCGCCCAGCGCGTCCGCGGCTTCAGCGCTGGTTGTCAGCTGCTCTTCGGGGGAGACGGCCTTCGTCGGCATGCCGGTGCGTCTTTCCTGACCGGCCGCCAGCGGGGAGGACTGGACCAGTTTGGCCCGCTGCACCTTGCCCCTTGTAACCTTCGGCTGTTCAATCGTCATGACGAGCCTCTTGCAAAGGAATGAGGCGGGACGGGGGAGTCCCCCATCCCGCCGACCGCATCTAGAACAGCTTGAGGATCGACTGCGCTGCCTGCGACGAAAGGCTGAGGGATGTGGTGCCAAGGGACTGGCGCGTCTGCAGCATCAGCATGTTGGCACCTTCCTCGTTCATGTCGGCAAGGGTGAGGTTGTCGGCGCCGGTCTGCAGCGTGTTGATCATGCCGTCGGTGAAACTCTGGCGCGTCGTGATGATGTTGAGGTTAGCCGCCAGGGTCTGGGTGTTGGTCCGTAGCGTCGTAATTGCCGTGTCCATCCTGGCCGCATCCGCGGTGATGCTCGAGGTGGCCAGCCAGTTGCCGCCAGCAGCCGCAAGGCTGAGCCCGGTGGAGTTGGCGAGGAAGCCGACTACGTTCAGCTTCGAGGTGGCCCCATCGTTGAAGTTTACGGTCAGGGTGTTCGTGGCACTGAGCAGGTTCAGTCCGCGGTAGCTCGAGTCCGACGAGATGTTGTCGATCTGGGAGCGGATCGTATCGTACTGGGCCGCAAGTTTCGACTGCACGTTGGTGTCGCTGGTGGAGAGAGCGGACTGGGCGACACCTTTTGCTGCATTGATGAGGCCCGTGATCGCGGTAATGCCGGCGTTGGTGGCCGAGACCGTCTGGACCGCTTCTGCCATGCCGTCTTTGCGATCCGAAAGGTCACTGGCACGCTGACTGGCGTTTTGAGCTGCGAAAAAGTTCGTCGGGTTATCGAGAGCGCTGTTTACCTGCTTGCCTGACGAGATCCTCTGCTGGGTCCTGTTCAGAAGCTGGCTGGTGTTCTGCAGACTGAGAAGGTTGGTCCTCATTCCCGCGGTCAAAGAGATATCGCTGACAGTCATGACACTTCTCCTTTTCTAGGCATCCCGGCGTTCTGCCGGTGGTTTTCGAACCGGAACATTTTGATGTGCATGACTGTCGGCTAGCTGAGCGGCCACCTCATCTCGCCAGGCCCGTCCACACACGCTAAAGGAAGGTATCGGCAGGCCACCAGAAAACTAAAGTATTTTAATTCGATTTTTGTAATTTCATCCCAAGCTTGCCGGCCGGCAAGGGACAGGAAAGTGCAGGACATGAGCGCGAGAAGGGGAGGCTCTTTTAAGGTGCTGCCGGCAGGCGGGGACATCGAGCGGTGCAAAAGGAAATTAAGTAGGGAGCAGGCAACCGGTTGCCCTTTACCCAGCAGGCTAGAGTAATTCCATCAGGGCTGAAAACCGATGACGGCAGCACCGTCAAGTGCGGGAGCGGTCCCCTTGCGCCGGTTTGACCCGCCGGCAAAGACAAGGTAACCGTATTTACCATAATGGGTAATCTTGGGAGCGTACTGCACAGCAGCCGCTTCGGAGAGCGGCTGGAAAAGAGCGGCCACCCGCCCGGAGGGCCCAGGAAGTGGCAGCACCAGGAAGAGGAGGCCGTCCGGCGCAGGATACGAAGCTCCATCAATGGAAAACCCGGAGCCGGCAAGATTCATCCCTTCCGGAAGCCGAGGCAATAACAGGCGGTTACGCGGAGTACCGCAGAAAAGAAGGTCGGCCCCGCCGGCTCCAACGCGGTCCAGCTCGGTCTCATTTACCACCGTCGCCCCACCCTGGGACAGCGACGCCAGCAGTTCCCTGAAGGTCTGAACCGGGGCGCGACAGTTTTCCGTCAGAACTCCGACAAGCTTCTTCGAGCCCTTGATGCTGTTGACGGTCGCGGGGATCTCGCCCGGGGAAAGAATGCGGAAAACATCGGCGTCCGGGTCCAAAAGCAGACGCTTGGGGGCGCCGGCGCTTGAAATAGTGAACCGGGTCCGCTCGCCGCTGATGGTGACTATCTCCTTGACCGGCCCTACTGCAGTATCCAGACGCAGCGGCAGTCCCAGTTCGAAGAGCGGAGGGGCCTGCACAATGGTTCCGGAGACCGTCCATCCGTCGGCGTTGCGTCGCCTGGTCAACTCAGCGAGGGCAAGCCGCGGCCCACCCGGCCGGGCAATCCACTGGTCAAGGAAGGGGGAGATTTCGCGGCCGGATCGGCGGGAAAAGGCACGGACAAAGTCGCCCCAGGAAGCTGATCGGTAGGTACGGTCGCGGCAGACGTCCCTGAGGGCACCGAAAAAGGCATCGTCACCGATCTGTGTGCGGATCATGTGGAAGACCATGGCTCCCTTGCCGTAACCTATGGCACGCGAGGCCGGATCGGAGCGGCTTGCGAAAGCGCTCAGCGGGAAGTCGCTTGCAGCGGTGACGAGGGAGGCGTAGTCGATGAGAAGCTGCCGGCGGTAATCCCGCGCCTCGCTCTGGGAGCGCCGCTCCTTGAGCAGGTAATCGGCCAGGTAGGTTACGAGCCCCTCGGACCAGTTCCCTTCGCGCATATCGACCTCGATCCCGTTACCCCACCAGGAATGGGCGATCTCGTGGGGAAAGCTGGTGTCGATGATGAAGGGGAGCCGGATAACGGAGCCGCCGAGCAGGGTGAAGGAGGGGAAGCCGTAGCCGGTCGGGAAAAAATTCTCGACCACGGCGAATTTCTCGAAAGGATACGGGCCGAAAAGCTCGCTGTAGAAGTTCAGGTATCTGGCGGCAGCATCCAGGTACCGGGATGCCAGGGCCGCATTGTCAGAGTAGAAATAGCTATAGAGATCGATCCCGCCCGCCCGCCTCTCCTGGACCTGGTAGGGTCCGGCGCACAGCGAGAGCACTCCCACCGGCCGCGCCTCCTCCCAGACAGAGCGCGTCACGGCCCCCGTCGTCCCCCTGGATATCCTTTTGCCGTAGCTGACCCCCTCGATTCCGGCGGGGGCTGTGATCCGCAAGGAGCGACGCGCCGGTATCTGCGGCGGAACCGGATACCAGCAGGCAGAGTCCCCGAGAAAGGTTCCTTCGCTGGTGATGGCGCCGTTCACCCCGTAGCTCGGGTCCTCACTGGCGGCGGGGTGCCGCGAGACCGGGTCGTTGAAGGTGGCGCGGTAGGAGACGGTCACCGGGGGCGCGGCCCCTGCGCCTCCTGGTGGTAGCTCGAGGGAGAGGATGCCGTCGGCAAACGAGAAGGGTACCTTCTTCCCCGAAACCGCGACGGAGTCGATGCTTGCCGCGGCAGAAAGCCTCAGCACTATTTGTCTGGCACCCGAGCCAAAGGTGATGGTACTCTCGCCGATCAAAAGATGGCTCTCGGGCATGAGGGTCACAGAGATTTCCTGCCGCTCGACCGCCGGCCCTAGTATCCCGGCTTGGGCCGCACCTGCGAAGCAAAAAACAAAGAGAGCACATACAGACCACGCTGAAAAGCTCCTCAAGCTGCACCTCCAAAAGTCGATCGCCATTCCATCATCAGGCAAAAAAATTCATCTATTATACCCGGAATTTTGCTATAGTCTTGCACCTTGGCATTTCAATATCGGCACCATGTGCTGCTCCAGGAAGGTACTCACCATGTTCAGAGCAATGCGATTGATCCTCATGCTGGCAATTCCCCTAGCGTTATGCGTGGATGCCTACGCCGGCGCAGTAATTACCCGGATGAGAGACAGGGAGAACGTCGGCCTGTCGCAGTTGACCGCCGATGCGGAGCACTCGGATCTCATCCTCATCGGGGAAGCCCACGACAATCAAAAGCACCACGAAATGCAGCTCGCTCTGATCCGTTCCCTTTGGGCCAAAAAGATTCCCCTGGCGATAGGTCTGGAAATGTTTCAGGCCGACAGCCAGGGGTTGCTTGACGACTGGACCGAAGGGCGGATGAGCGAGCAAAGCTTTCAGACAGTCTACGCCAGGAACTGGTCGCTGGAATGGCCCCTGTACCGGGATATCTTCCTATTTGCCCGGGACAACCATATTCCGATGGTTGCCCTCAATATTCCGAAAGAGCTCGTCACCAAGGTCTCCCGTCAGGGCTATGCGTCACTTACCCCGGAAGAGAAGAAGGATCTCCCGCAGGGTACCAGCTGCGACCTGAACAACCCTCACACCGCCTTCCTCAGGAGTTCCTTCAAGGAGGTGTTCAAGCACGTGACGAATGGAAGGATCTTCGACTACTTCTGCGAAGCGCAGACCCTGCGCAACAGCGGAATGGCGATGAATATCGCCCGCTATGCAAAAAAGCATCCCGGCATAAAGATCGTGGCACTGGCGGGAATCTGGCACGCGGCCAAGAATGCGATACCCGAACAGTTGCAGCGCAATGGCAGCAAACAGACTTACACGGTGATCCTCCCCGAGATACCGGAACTAAACTCGAAGAATGCCACTACTGAGGTAGCGGATTACATGATTGGCCTGTAGTCGCTCGAGCAGTGTACTAGAGCCTCGCCACCACGACTGCGGTGCCGTAACAGAGGACCTCCGTGGCAGATTCCCTGCTGACCACCTCGGATGCGTCATACCTGACGCCTACTATGGCATTGGCGCCCATCTCCCTGGCGCCATCCAGCATCGCGTCATAGGCCTGGCGACGGGTCTCTTCACACATCGCCTCTATGCCAGTACGGCACCATGACCGGGAAAACCTTAAAGAAACCGAGTAGTCGTCCCCGCACGCCTTTGCCATGCGACCGCGCAATAGCGTGCGCACTGTGAAAGACGTGTCCTGGCAGACTAGGGACATTAGCTGTCATTTGCAAGCCAAAAACGAACTAAGGGTCAATGTCGCTAAGTGGCGTCCCCGACACCCCTCCACACCTTGTCCCCGCTCCCCTATCAAAAACCCTCTTGACAATCTATGGTTACCATTTGATATAGTTACCATCAGACAACCACGGGGGTACCATGGAGCAGCTCACGACTCGGCAACAGCAAGTTTTGAAAATCATCACCGAGTACATCAACGAATACGGTTATCCGCCGAGCCTGCGCGATATCGGCAAGCAGCTGGCCGTCACCGGGACGCTCGGCGTCATGAAGCATCTGGAGGCACTGGAGAAGAAGGGTTACCTGCGCCGGCAGGAAGGGAGTTCCCGCGGAATCACGCTTACCAACCAGGCCCAGGCCGTGAGCCTGCCGATTGTTGGGGTGGTGCGGGCCGGAGCCCTGCACCCGGCCATCGAGGATATCGAGGGGCATTTTGCCATCGACCGCTCCCAGTCACGCACGGGGGGCACCTTCTTCCTGCGCGTAAAGGGGGATTCCATGATCCACGCCCACATCAAGGAGGGAGACCTGGCCCTGGTGCGACCCCAGCCAACTGCCGAGAACAGGGACATCGTGGTAGCCATGGTAAGCGGCGAGGCAACACTGAAGCGGTTCTACCGCGAAGGGGACCAGATCAGACTGCAGCCGGAAAACCCGAACTACAGCGCAATCATCATCCGCGAGGGGGATGGTGAGGTATCGATCGTCGGGAAAGTTGTTGGCATCTACCGGCAAATGGAGTAATTTGATGCTCCGTGTCGCCGAAGAGGTCAGGGTTGCCGCGATTTTCTCGCCGGGGTGCAAGATCAATCCGGTCTGGTTCGAGTGGCGCCGGCAAAAATATGCCGTCACGGAACTCTCCTATTTCTGGAAGGATCACCAAGGCGACGCGACGCGGCTGCACTTCGCAGTGAGCGACGGCAGCAACCTTTTCGAGCTGATCTTCGACCTTTCCGATCAGAACTGGACTCTGGAGGGGGTCGAGGGACAGTAAACGCGTTCAGCCGGGCGGACCAAGGCCCGTACCCAGGTACAACCGTAGCAGGATATAAACTTGGAATCGCATCGCATCATCCTCCACATCGACATGAACGCCTTCTTCGCCTCCGTTGAGCAACAGTCCAACCCGGAACTTCGAGGCAAGCCGATCGCCGTCATCGGGGCTGCCAAACGGACGGTCATCACCACCTGCTCCTATGAGGCACGGGCCTTCGGCGTCAAGACCGGCATGAACACCTGGGAAGCCCGCCAGAAATGCCCGGAGCTCATCTTCGTGGTCGGCAACAACCGGAAGTACACCTACACCTCCACCCAGATCATCATGATCATGCGCGAATACAGCCCGCTCGTCGAGGTGTTCTCCATCGACGAGGCCTTCCTCGACGTAACCGGCTGCCTCTCCCTGTTCGGCTCCGCCGAGCGGATCGTCTACCTCATCAAGGCACGCATCAAGCACCAGTTCGGCATCACCTGTTCGGTCGGCATCGCACCGAACAAACTCCTGGCAAAACTCGCCTCCGACATGCAGAAACCGGACGGGCTCACGGTCATCAGGCCGGAAGAAGTCGCATCCGTAATGGAAAGGGTGCCGATCAAGGATCTCTGCGGTATCGGCTCGAAGATGAACCAGCATCTCAGCAATTTCGGCATCAAAACCTGCGCGGACCTGGGAAGGTTCCCGATCGACATCCTGAAACGAAAGTTCGGGGTCACCGGGGAACGGTTGCACTATATGGGTTTGGGGATTGACAGCTCTCCGGTCGTGCCTGATGAAGAAGCGGAGGAGGTAAAGAGCGTCGGACACAGTACGACACTGGAAAAGGACATCACCGAACGCCGGGAGATCCAGATCTACCTGCTGCAGCTTTCCGAAATGGTCGGACGACGCGCCAGAAGATACCAGGTGGCCGGCAAGACCGTCACCCTCACCGTCCGTTACGCCGACTTCACCACCTTCTCCAGGCAGGAAAGCCGGGTGACCCACACCAACAACAGCGAGGAGATTTACCAGGCAGCGCTGAAGATACTGGAAAGTATCGACCTGACCCAGGCGGTACGGCTTCTCGGGATGAAGATCAGTAACCTCAGGCAGCATACCGAGCAACTGCCGCTCTTCCCCGCGGAGCGCAAGAAGGCGCTCATCGCGAGCGCCATGGATGAAGTGAACAACAAATTCGGGGATTTTGCTGTGACCTTCGGAAGCCTGCTGGGAAAGGACGGCGGCTCGAAGGTGATTTCTCCGGCGTGGCGGCCGGAGGGGGTGCGTAACGTCGATGTGGATTGAAAAACGGGAAGTCGGCTAGAACCCCGGGACCCCGGTCGGCACCTGGTCCCAATAAGTGACGGAGCCGTTATGCCACTTGACGATCTGCACGCTCTCATCCTGGGATATGACGATGGCGATCGCCTCATGCAGCCTCTGGCAGATCCGGTAGGCGGCCCGGTGCCGGGTGCCGACCCCCTCACTTAGGACCGGCTCCGTCAGCGCCCCCTCCGTGTCCAAGGCATGGGCGACCATGCCGACGCTGTCGAGATCCCCCGAGATCACCCCGCCGAAACCGAGCAGTTCCTGACGCTTGGTGATGACCACGGCACCGTCGACGGCCGAGAGTGCCGCGATGAAATGGGCGACGTCAAAGATGGCCTCGTCCAGGAGCGCGATCGATTCGTTCTTGCTGGTGACGTACTCCTGCCAGCCGACCCGCTTTTCCGGATGCAGCGGATCGCCATGGATCTCGGCAAGGGTGTTCATGATGCGCAGCGTAAGGGTGCGGAAGCGCTGCCGCGACTCGTACTCGAGGAACTGGTACTTGATGGTCATGTACCTGTTTTCCTCCAGGATATCCTTGGTCATCTCCGGCGGGAGATAGACCAGTAGCCCCCCGTGGTGGGTGTTGCGAATGACGCTGATGATGCGGCGCACCGCCTGCTGACCGATATAGCTGCCGAATTCCGGATCAAGGTTGGCCCACGGTTTTTCCGACTGGGCGCGGGCCGCCAGGTGCAGGTCCAAGGTTTCGGATTGGACCGCGGCGAGGCTCTGGGCAATCCACCGGGAGTTGAAGACGTCCAGGGTCGGGCAGTTGATCTGGCCGCCATTCAGTGAGGCGATGATCTCGGCCCCTATGCAGACCGAGATCTGCCCGGCGCCGGTGACATAGACCACGAGGCAAACGGGAAGCGGCGGGGAGGTCTTTCTGCCACCGTACACCGCGTGCATCCACCGGGTACCAGAATGGAGCAGGCCCCAGATCTGGGCCCCGTCATCCGGGCTGATGGAGATGCCGATCAGCGTCCGGTAG
>DATCHY010000173.1:0-8115 GCA_036508065.1 Geomonas sp.
GGTCTCGAGATGGGTGGACGGGGGGAGGCTCGCGGCGCTCTACATGCAGGTGCACGAAAGGCGCGGCCTACTCGCGGCCTGGGGAGACGGCTCGCTCACCCCGGACGGTTTCGAGGCGGAACTGGAGGGGTTCAGCGCGCAGGACGAACTGCACGAGGTCTCCCCTGACTACGTGCTGGCCCTGCTGCGCGACGCTCTGCACTGGAGCCGCGACCTCTGCTATCTTCCGGCCGATTTTTACCTGCGGCGCGGCATGTTCGCGGGGCAGGGACTGACCCCGGCGCCGTACCGCCCCGAGTTTCCCGAGTACCCGAAAGAGCCCGCCCTGAGCTACCGGGAGGGGGAGGATATCACCCGCCGGCTGTTCGAGGATCCCTTCTTCGCCGGCTGGTTTATGGCGGGGCAGCGGGTCTACGACTTTGCCGGGGAGTACCGGTGCGGCGAGGACCTGGAGCGGATACTGGAGCGCTTCTGCGCCGAGCTCTTGACCCCGGAACTGGAGTTGATCCGGGAGAGGCTCCTGGCGAGCGCGGACCTGATGCGCCGCAGCGGCAGGGGAAGCAGTTTCGTGGGCCGCGTGGTGGCGCTGGCCAGAAGCCTCGAGGGCTACCGGTTGCCGCACCACCTGCATCCGTTTCTGCGCGGCTTCGCCATGGAGAGCCTGGAGGTCGCCCGGGAAGCGCTGGCGCAGGGAGAGGATGGCTGCCCGCAAGCGGCCGAGGAAGGGTAGCGGGAAACTCCGCATCAAAATCAGAAGAGAGAGCGACGACATGCCGGAAAAAACTGATGCTAGAGAAAAAATCGCTGTCATAGGGGCCGGAAGCTGGGGAACCACGCTCGCCGACCTGCTCGCCAAGAAGGGGCACGCGGTCACGCTTTGGGCCTACGAGCCGGAACTGGTGCTGGAGATGCGCGAGAGCAGGGAGAACTCCCTGTTTCTCCCCGGCTTACGGCTTTGCGACGAGCTGCGCTTCACCAACGACCTCGGGGAGGCCTACTCCGGGTGCACCATGGTGCTCTGCGTGGTTCCCTCCCAGCTGGTGCGCCGGGTCATGCAGAACTCGCTTCCCTTCCTGCCGCAGGGGGCGGTGCTGGTAAGCGCCTCCAAGGGGATCGAGCTGGATACCCTCGCCACGGTGTCCGAAATCTACCGGGAAATCTGCCCGCCCGAACTGTACGCCAGGTTCGCCGCCCTCTCGGGCCCCAGCTTCGCACGCGAGGTGGCCCAGGAGATGCCGACTGCGGTGACCGTGGCGTCGGGCTCCGAGGAGATCGCACGCCGGGTCCAGGAGGCCTTCACAACCAGCTTCTTCCGGGTCTACCGCAACGATGACGTGATCGGGGTCGAGCTGGGAGGCGCCATCAAGAACGTGATAGCGATCGCCGCCGGCATTTCGGACGGCCTCGGTTTCGGCTGCAATACGCGGGCAGCGCTCATCACCCGCGGGCTTGCCGAGATGACGCGCCTCGGGGTCGTCATGGGAGCGCAGCCCGCCACCTTCGCGGGGCTCGCCGGCATGGGCGACCTGGTGCTCACCTGCACCGGGGACCTGTCGCGAAACCGCAGCGTCGGAATCCAGATCGGCCAGGGGAGGCAGCTCTCCGAAATCCTCGGCGAGATGCGCATGGTCGCCGAGGGGGTGAAGACGACCGAGTCGGCCTACAACCTGTCGCGCAAGCTGGGCGTGGAGATGCCGATCATCGAAAAGATGTACCAGATGCTCTACCAGGACAAGCCCGCCCGTGAGGCGGTGCTGGAACTGATGACCAGGGATCTGAAGGCCGAAGGGGCTTAAATGACAGGTCGAGGTTAAGGTTAAGGCTGAGATAAAGACTCTCGGTTAAGGGGACCGGTCAGCTCGGGTTGATTTTACCCTCAACCTTAACCTTAACCTTAACCTAGCCTTAATCTGTTCCAAGGACAGCTCATGCAACCACGCTTCGGCATACGAACCAAACTGCTCCTGTCCATCCTCGCCATACTGCTGGTATCCTATTCCACCCTCCTCTGTTCCACCATGAATACCCTGAGCGCTTCGCTGCGGACCGAGATAGACAAGAGCCTCGAGGCGAACCTCAAGTTCGCTCGCAGCCAGTACTTCGATCGGGCGGATATCGTCAAGTATTCGCTGTTGCAGTCGACCCTCTCCGGAACCGTGCAACAGCGGTTGCGGCTGCGTGACGGCGCCTGGCTCGCCGACAGGCTGCAGCGCTGGCACGCCGTTCTCCCCTTCCTGGATATGATGGTGGTGCTCGATCCGGACAAGAGGATCCTGGCCCGGCTGAACGGGCCAGCCAGCGGGGAGCCCCTGGAACTGCCCGGGGTGGTGGACCAGGCGCTTTCCGGCAGGAAGGTGGTGGTCTCCACTGAGATCGTTCCGGCGGCGCTTCTGTGCCAGGCTGGCGCTGGCGACTACTGCCGGCTGCAGGAGGGGAAGGGCGAGGCGCTGGTGGTGACAGTAGCCCTCCCCGTGATCGGGAGCGACGGCACGGTGCTCGGCTGCATCGTCACCGGAAACATCCTGAACCGGCAACCGTCGCTTCCGGACCAGATGAAGCAGGTGTTTGGCAGCGACGTCGAGGTGACCATCACCCAGCGCGGACTCCGGATCGCGAGCAGCCTGGCCCAGGACCTTCCCGGCTCCTCCAGCCTCGCCCCCCGGGTGATCGACATCCTGGAGCGGGGCGAGGTGTACCGGGGCGAGGCGGAGATCGGCCCCCGGAGGTACGAGACCGCCATCGACCCGCTGCAAAACTCCAGGGGGGAGTTCGTCGGCTCGCTTTCGGTTGCCGTGTCGACCGAGAGCTTCAAGAAGATACGGCGCGAAAGCCTGGACAACATCATCGCCTCGGCCTTTCTCGGGATATTCTGCTCCTTCGGGCTCGCCTTCCTGGCCTCGCGACGGCTGACCCGTCCCCTGCGCCAGCTGGCCGTCGGGGCCCGCAGGATCGAGGAGGGGGACCTGGATCAGCGCGTGGAGGAGAGCAGCCGCGACGAGGTCGGCATGCTCGCCTCCTCCTTCAATACCATGGCCGGTGCGCTCAAGGAGCGGGACCGGATCATCACGGCCAAGACCTGCGACCTGCAGGAGCTGAACGAGCAGCTGGAGCGAAAGGTCGACGAGCGCACCCGGGCGCTCACCATGGAGATGGGGAGGCTGGAGGCGGTCCTCACCAGCATGGTGGAGGGGGTCGTGGTAACCGACCGCAACAACAAGGTCGTCCTCTTCAACCCTGCCGCCCAGGGGCTCTTCGAGCTGGTCCCTTACCGGGTGGTGGGGCAGTCGATCGAGCAGGTCTGCAACATGGGCGGGTTCTCCCCGCTTTTGGCCCGGATCAGGGAACTGGGCGAGGAGGGCGGGAACACCGGGGGCAAGGAGGAACTGGAGGTGAAGGGGAAGCGGCTAACCACCTACCTCTCCGCGCTTTCCGACGAGTCGGGGGCCTTCGCAGGCGTCGTCATGTCGATCAGGGACGTCACCATGGAGCAGGAGGTGGACCGGATGAAGACCGAGTTCATCTCCACGGTTTCCCATGAGCTGAAGACGCCGCTTACCTCCATGAAGGGGTCCCTGCAGCTGCTTTTGACCCGGGGCAAGTGGCTGACCGACACCGAGAGGCAGCTTTTGACGGTCTGCTTCAGGAACACCCAGCGGCTGATCAGGCTGATCAGCGAGATCCTCGACATCTCGGGGATCGAGTCGGGGGGGATGGCGTTCAACTTCAAGCCGGTCTCCATCGGCGAGGTGAGCGTTTACGCCATCGAGGAGATCAAGTCCTACGCCATGGGGCGCGACATCACCATCGTGAACAGCATCGGCGAGCACCTGCCCCAGGTTTACGGCGACAGCGACCGGCTGATCCAGGTGATCACCAACCTCCTCTCCAACGCGGTCAAATTTTCCCCCGAGGGGAAGGTGGTCATGGTGACCGCGGAGCAGGAGGGGAACTACGTCACCGTGTCGGTTTCGGACCACGGCGCCGTCATCAAGCGCTCGGACCGGGGCAAGCTTTTTAAAAAATTCCAGCAGATAGAGGGCTCGGGGTGCGGCAAGGTGGACGGCACCGGGCTCGGGCTGGCAATCTGCAAAGAGATCGTGGAGCGCCAGCACGGGCGGATCTTCTACACGGCAGCCAAGGAGCAGGGGAACACCTTCAGCTTCACGGTGCCAATCATAGGGGAGGAAGATGCAAAAGGATAGGATTCTCATCGTGGACGACGAGCCGGACATCGCGCTGATCCTCAAGCTGCAGCTGGAGGACGCCGGGTACCAGACGGTCCGGGCGCGGGACGGCGTGGAGGCGCTCGAGGCGATAGAGCGCGAGGCGTTTTCGCTCATCATGCTCGACATCAAGATGCCGCGCCTGGACGGGCTGGAGGTGCTGAGCCGGATCGGCGGCGAGAAGACTCCGGTGGTCATGATGACGGCGCACGGCAGCGAGGACATCGCGGTCGACGCCATGAGGAAGGGGGCGCTCGACTACATCTCCAAGCCGTTCTCCACCGACGACATGCTGCAGAAGGTGGAGCGTGCCCTCGCTCAGCACAAGATCAAAAAGGAGCGAGACCGGCTCCAGCACCAGCTCGACGAGGAGCGGCGCAAGATGGAGGCGGTGCTCCAGGGGATGGCGGACCTGCTGCTCGCGGTCGACACCCAGGGGCGCATCATCACGGTGAGCCGCAAGGCGGAGACGGTCCTCGGCGCCGGTGGCGAACAGCTGATCGGGCAGATCCTCGAGGAGGTGCTGAAGGCCGAGGTCCCCGGGGGCGAGCTGCCGAGCCGGACCGTGCTCCGGACCGGGGAGCCGTGCCTGGACGTCGCCTACACCATGCTGGCGGGAAGCCAGGACATTCCGGTCCTCTCCAGCGCGGCTCCGCTTCGCAACGGTGACGGGGAGCTGGTGGGAAGCGTCGAGATCATCCGGGACATCTCCAAGCTGAAGGAACTGGAGCAGGAGAAGGAGGATTTCGTCAGCATGCTCTCCCACGACCTCAAATCCCCCATCACCGCGGTGGTCGGCTCCATCGACCTGGTGCGCGAGGCGAAGCTCGGTGCGGTCAACGAGGAGCAGCGCGAATACCTGGAAGCGGCCGTCGAGAGCTGCGAGGAGATGGTGGAGATGATCGACACCCTGCTCGGGATCCACAAATTCGAGGCGGGCAAGATGCGGCTCTACTTCAGGGAAGAGGACCCGGCGGCGCTCATCACCCGCGGCGCCGGCAAGTACCAGACCCAGGCGCAGCGCGGCGGCATCAGGCTCTACTGCTCGGTGACGGAAGGGGTGCCGTGCGTCTCGGCGGACCGCAGCTCCCTGGGGCGGATCATGGGCAATCTGCTCTCCAACGCCGTGAAGTTCACCCCCGAGGGGGGGGAGATAGAGGTGGCGCTCGACCTGGTCGAGGACGTGAGCGCCGTCACCGGGCGCATCCCGGAGCAGAGCTACTCGCAGCGGGAACTCCCGCAGGCCGGCCGCTTCGTCAGGATCCAGGTACGGGACACCGGGGTCGGCATACCGCAGGATGCGCTCGGCACCATATTCGACCGTTTCGTGCAGGCCAAGAACCGGCGCCTGGGAAAGACCCGGGGGACCGGCCTGGGGCTTGCCTTCTGCAGAAAGGCGGTGGACGCCCACGGCGGCTACATCTGGGCCGAGAGCGCCCCGGGAGGCGGCAGTCTCTTCACCCTGCTGCTCCCCGCGCTGCCGGACGACGAAGGCGACTATTAGCGGGAGAGGTCCGGGGACGCGAAGGACCCGGGAACCAATGAGAGGGCGGGTCGGAGGCTTTTTAATTGACGCAAATGTAGTACAGTAGAAACTCATGCCGTTTAACAGACATTGCGGGGTAGGAGGGGGAAGTGGCACTGCGTGAAAGCGAGTCGACGTACCGCGATTTATTCGAAGGGAACCCCCAGCCGATGTGGGTCTGCCACCGGGAGACGCACAGGTTTCTCGCGGTGAACGCGGCGGCACTGCGACTCTACGGCTACCGTCGCCATGAGTTCCTGGAACTCTCCCTGCCAATACTGGACCCGACGGGGAAGTTCGACGCCGCGCAGGGTGGGGTGGCGGCCGGCCGGCACCGGAGAAAGGACGGCTCCTTCCTGGACGTCGAGCTGGTCTGGCAGCCCGTCGATTTCGGGGGAGAGCAGGCGCAGCTCGCGCTGGTGCATGAGGCAGGAGACCGGCAGCTCGAGCACCGGGTGGCCGAGCTGAGCGCCCGGCTGGAGGTGGCCCAGCGGGAGCTGGAGACCTTCAGCTACTCGATCTCGCACGACCTTAGGGCGCCTCTGCGCCACATAGACGGCTTCAGCCGGGCGCTTATGGACGACTGCGGCGCGATGCTGGATCCCCAGGGGCGGCAATACCTGTCACGGATCTGCCAGGCGGCCGGCAAGATGTCCCAGCTGATCGACGCCCTGCAGCAGCTGGCCCGGGTGGCCAGGGGCGAGCTGAGCCGGCAGGTCGTGAACCTGAGCCTGGCGGCGCAGGTGATCGCCCTGGAGCTCAAGCATGGCGCGCCGGAGCGGGAGGTGGAGTTCCGCATCGAAGAAGGGGTGAGCGTCCAGGCGGATCCCCGGCTGACCCGGCAGCTCCTGGAAATCCTGATCGGCAATGCCTGGAAGTTCTCGGGGGGTACCCCGGGAGCCTGCATCGAGTTCGGGAGCCTGGAGCAAGGGGGCGAGACGGTCTACTTCGTCAGGGACAACGGGGCGGGCTTCGACATGGCCTATGCCGAGAAGCTCTTCTCCGTCTTCCACCGGCTGCACCGGGCGGACGAGTTCGAGGGGAGCGGTGTCGGGCTTGCCATCGCGCAACGCATCGTCAGTCGCCACGGCGGCAGGATCTGGGCCGAAAGCGCACCGGGTCGCGGCGCCACATTCTATTTCACACTGTAGGGGATCCCATGTCACAACGGCTCAAGGTCCTGCTGGTCGAGGACTCGGAGGAAGACTGCCTGCTGCTGCTGCGCGAGCTCACCCGTGGCGGCTACGCGCCGGTGCACCGCAGGGTGGAGACCGCACCGCACCTGCAGCAGGCGCTCGAGACCGAGCCGTGGGACCTGATCCTCTCCGACTACCGGATGCCCGCCTTCGACGCCCCAGCGGCCCTGAACGTGCTGCACGAAAGCGGACAGGACATCCCGTTCATCATCGTCTCGGGGAAGATCGGGGAAGACCTGGCGGTCGCTGCCATGAAGTCGGGGGCCAACGACTACCTGATGAAGGGGAACCTGGCGCGCCTGGTGCCCGTGGTGGAGCGGGAGCTGCGCGAGGCGGAAGACCGCAGGAAGCACAAGATCACCCTGGAAGCGGTCCACAGGGGTAAGGCCGAGTGGGAGGCGGTGTTCGACGCCGTCTCGGACCTCATCCTGTTAACCGATGCGGAGGGGGTGATATCCCGCTGCAACGGGCGGGTGAAAGACTATTTTCCCGGCGGGTACCACGCGATACTCGGCCGGAGGATTGACGAGGCCTTCTTCGGCGATGCCGAGCCGGAGGGGAGGGTGTTCCGGTTCGTGCACAGCATGCAGAGAGAGGTGGACGAGGACATCTGCTTTCCGAACCTCAAGGGGTGGTTCAACGTGGCGAGCTACCCGATGCGTTTCGAGGGGGCCGAGCGTGCCGGTTTCGTCTTCATCATCAAGGACATCACCAAGCGCCGCGAGGTGGAGGAGGAGAAGAGGACCAGCGACCGGGAGCTGCTCACCCTCTACGCGGTGGCGTTCAGGCTCCAGTACACCCAGGGGGTGCAGAAGGTCATGGGGGACCTGCTCTTCCAGCTGCACAACATGCTGCAGATGGAATTCTCCTGCATCCACCTGATCGAGAGGGGAAGGCTCCGGCTCAGGGCGTCGCTCGGCATTTCCCCGGCCTTCGAGAAGGCGATGGGGTCGATCGCCAAGGCGACCAATTGGAGTACGCTCACCCTTTCGGGGCGCGCCTTCCGTGGGGATGAGCCGGATGACAGGTTTCCCGTCAAGGCAAAGTCGGCGGCCCTGGAGATGGGGCTTCGCTCCTGGTGCGCCATCCCGATCAAGATCGGCCAGGAGGTGATGGGTGTCATGACCGTCGGCACCCGCTCCGAGCGCAACTACAGCGAAAGGGACGTCTT